>JALOMN010000461.1 GCA_025455445.1 Cyclobacteriaceae bacterium | reverse complement strand
TCTGTGGCGCCAAATAGATTTTTAGCAAACAGCAGCTCTACTTCAGCCATATGACGAATCAAAAATCCTGCTGTGTTTTTCGTATTGACGAGTTTCTTTTTCAGGTCTTCTTCTTTTATATCTTTCAGCAGATTTGTGAAGCGCGTGCGTGCTTCTGTCCAGGTTTGCAGATAGGCTTGTGAAGTGGTCATGTTATTCTTGATTACAAAATCAAATTAAAAAGATATCCGGAAAGTATAATGCAAATAGTAACTACTGCGAGAAATATCGCAAGCATTTTTGTGGTCATTATTTTCTTGAGTAATAGTGCTTCGGGAATGGACAAAGCTACCACTGAAATGGAGAAGGCTATTACGGTTCCCAACGGAATTCCTTTTTCAACCAGCACCTGCATGATGGGTAAAATGCCGGCAGTATTGCTGTATATAGGGACTCCGATAATTACAGCAAGCGGCACAGCCAATGGATTGTCTTTGCTTATATACGCTTCAAAAAATCCGGTTGGAATGTAACCATGCATCAACCCGCCAATTGCTACGCCCAATATGATGTAGAGCGCAACACTTTTTATAATATCAAAAGCTTCTCTTGCAATTACAGGCGGGCGATCACGAAATTGCAGTTGCATGTCATTCACATATTCATTTTGAACCTGGCTGCCTTTTAAAAGTTGTTTTACCCAATCTGTAAGCAAGGGCTCTAGTTTCATTTTGCCCAGTATATACCCCGCTATCATGGATAGAATAATACCACTCACTACATAGAGTATAGTTGTTTTCCAGCCGAACATACCGAGAAAGATGGCTACGGTAACTGTGTCCACCAATGGTGAAGAGATCAAAAACGCAAAAGTGATTCCCAATGGAATTCCACCTTTCACAAAGCCAATAAACAACGGAACGGATGAGCACGAACAAAAAGGTGTGATGGTGCCAAAGAATGAAGCTACGAAGTAGTCGAGTCCATACCACTTTCGGGAGGTCAGATAATTTCTTACTTTATCAATAGGGAAGTATGAATTGATAGTGCCCATTAATAGTGTCACCACCAGAAGCAGAATGAATATCTTGATAGTGTCATACACAAAGAAATTAAGTGCATCACCTAATTTGCTAGGTGAAGTAATTCCTAATACAGAATAGATAAGCCAATCAGCAAACTGTTGCAGCCAGTTGAACATTTCAGATCAATAATTTTTTGATTTCATCCACAGTAGGAACTCTTCCGCTGATTTTGATTTGTTCGTTGATCACCACTGCAGGCGTGGAAAGAATGTTGTACTTCATCATTCCTTCAAGATCTTCTATCTTGGTAATCTCAGCCTGAATGCCACTTTGTTCAACCGCTTTTTTTACAATTTTTGGTTATGAACGAGGGATGATTTAAATCATGTTATATAGCTTTTTTCGAAACCAGAATGCCAGATTGACTAAAAGTATCAAAGCAGGAACTTCAATCAGCGGCCCGATTACTCCGGCAAATGCCTGACCGGAATTGATGCCGAATACACCTACTGCGACTGCAATCGCCAATTCAAAATTATTTCCTGTTGCGGTAAAAGACACCGAAGCATTTTCTTCATAGTTGGCTCCGAGTTTTTTTGAAAGGATAAAACTGAGCACAAACATTATGAGAAAGTAAATTACAAGCGGAATAGCTATGCGCACAATATCAAACGGAATATCTACTATCATTTTTCCTTTGAAACTGAACATGATCACGATGGTGAACAATAAGGCAATCAACGTAAGTGGGCTGATTTTAGGAATCACATTCTGAACATACCAATCTTCTCCTTTCGTCTTCTTAAAGAAATAGCGTGTAAGAAATCCTGCAATAAAAGGTACGCCTAAATAGAGGAATACACTTTCGGCTACATCGCTCATGCTTACATCCACTATCGAACCTTGCAAACCAAAGTAGGGAGGCAACACGGTTATGAACAACCATGCAAATACACTATAGAACAACACTTGAAAAATGCTATTAAGTGCAACCAATCCGGCAGCATATTCTTTGTCTCCTTTCGCCAGGTCATTCCATACTAATACCATGGCAATGCATCGTGCAATACCAATCAGAATTAACCCGATCATATACTCTGGTTTATCGCGAAGAAAAATGATGGCGAGGAAAAACATGAGTATTGGGCCCACTATCCAGTTTAATAGCAAGGAAAGACTCACCACTTTTACATTCCTGAATACTTTTCCTAAATGCTCATAGCGCACTTTCGCCAAGGGTGGATACATCATGATGATAAGACCTGCCGCAATCAGTAGGTTAGTGGTGCCATATTGAAAAGGTTCCATTAGTTGTTCAACCGGCAAGAAATTACCGAGGCCTATGCCCAACAACATAGCCAGAAAAATCCAGAGGGTGAGGTAGCGATCTAAAAATCCAAGTTTTGATTTGCTCATAAGTCAGTAGGTGGTTATGCAGTTACCTGCGAAAAGGCATAGAAAATTTCTCTCCCGATTTCATTCACTCTTTCTGCATACTTGGCAGCTTCCAACGGAGTTCCATCAAATTCTTTCGGATCATCGTATGTAAGAGCAATTCGTGCGGAGGCTCCCAACACCAATGGACAATTCTCATCGGCATGTGAGCAGGTCATAATAGCTGCAAAATCTTTTTGTGGATTAAACGCATCGTCATATACTTTTGAAAAGGCAATTACTAACGGATGATGATCACTATATCGCACTTCATAGTGAGGATTCACCGAGTCATCTGGCTTAGTTATTTGAAACCCCACTTCACTCATTGCTTTTACCGCGCGCGGATTAAAGGCAGTAGCCTCTGTTCCACCAGAGTAACAGGAAACATTTTTAATTCCATAGCATGC
>JALOMN010000166.1 GCA_025455445.1 Cyclobacteriaceae bacterium | reverse complement strand
TTATTTTAGCAAAAGAGAACGTGCAAATTGAGAAATGATCATCCGGCCAACCGTCTTCTTTAAAATGCCAGCCCTGTACAATTTTCTTTCCCTCTACCAACTCGATATTAAATCCGGTGCAATAACCATCGAACACCTCAAACTTACCATTGATTTTATTACTCATTTTTACCTTACTCCCTGAAAAAGCGCGATGTTGTTTTGCATCCATAATCAAGTTGTAAACTTCTATTGGCTTTGCTCCAGGAAAAGTTATCGTCTGTTTGATGCTTCTCGTTTCCATATCACTTCAGGGTTTTAAGGTATTTCAGACTTTGAGGAATTTGCTCCACCGCATGTGCGGATTCATCTTCAATAAAGAAATATTTCACACCATATTGCCTGGCAATTTTCATGATAGCACCTATGCCCACATCGCCCGTGCCCAATACCACGTTGGTGTCGTCCGGTGCAGTACCAAACTGATTGCCTTCGGTGCCGGGTCTTCTGTCCTTCAGGTGCATAAGTGGAAAACGGTTCGGATATTTCTTTAGCAACGCAACCGGATCCTGCCCGGGATGTTTCACCCAAAACACATCCATCTCGAAGTTGGCATATTTCGGATCCATCTTCTTGGCCATCAGGTCAAACAAGGTTCCATCATCATGCGGCCGGAATTCATATCCATGTGGATGATAACAAAATGAAATGCCTGCTTCCGCCAATACCTTACCTGCTTTATTAAATACTTCGATGGCCCTCTCAGTATCAGCCAAAGTAAAATCATTTCCATTGTGAGGAATCCATGCGCACATTACATACTTTGCTCCGAATTGCTTTGCCTTTGCTGCCACTGCAGCCGGATCTTTGGCGAGTTCATTGAAGTCAGCGCCAATGCTTACCATTTTCAATTTGTTCTTTTTGGCCAACGCATTGAATTCAGTAATCGTCATTCCATACGTATCGCCACCTTCAATTTCCTTGATTCCCCAGCTATTAATCAGCGAAAGCGAACCGGGCACATCTTTTGGAATCTGGTTACGCAGACTGTACAACTGCAAACCAATTTGCTGGGCAGAAACAAACACATGCGTTGCCGCAACCAGCAGCATCGTCAGTAAATAAAAAAGGCTTCTCATAAAGTGAAGTTATGGAAAGCCTTTTAAAATAAATAGAAGAAATTACATCAAGGTCGTGAAAGCACCGGAGCGCTGGCAACTATGGTAATCAAATCACCATCGTTCACCTCTTTTTTCTCATCGGCCACAACAAGAAAATTTTCATACACGGTATTCAGTTCTTCGCCTTCAACCTTATATCCTAATAATTCAAGTCGATGTTTTAATGCTGCGCGACCGCTTCGTGCAGTGAGTACAATCGAAGAAGAAGGCACTCCCACATCCGCAGGATTCATGATTTCATAATTTTCAGCATGCTTCAAAAATCCATCCTGATGAATACCGGAAGAGTGTGCAAATGCATTCTTACCCACAACGGCCTTATTAGCCTGCACCGGCATGCGCATCATACTTGACACCAACTGGCTCAACGCATAAATTCTGTTCGATTTGATATTGGTGTATAAATCCAAATCTTTATGTGTTTGCAAAATCATGGCTACCTCTTCGAGTGAAGTGTTACCGGCACGCTCACCAATACCATTGATGGTAACTTCTGCCTGGCGTGCACCGTTGGTTAAACCGGCAATCGTGTTGGCTGTTGCTAACCCTAAATCATTGTGGCAATGCACAGAGATAATTGCCTTATCGATATTCTTCACATGCTTTACCAGGTATTGAATGCGCTTGCCGTACAAATGTGGTAAACAATAACCGGTAGTATCGGGAATATTCACTACATCCGCTCCGGCTGCAATTACTGCTTCAATCAACTTCGCAAGAAAAGGCAAATCCGCACGACCAGCATCTTCCGCATAAAATTCTACTTCGTAGCCTTTTGCTTTTGCATATTTGGTAGCCCACACGCCTTGCTCTAAAATTTGGTCGCGTGTACTACGAAACTTATGCTTGATATGAACATCACTTGAACCTATACCGGTGTGAATTCTTCCGCGCTTCGCGTGATGCAAGGCTTCCGCGGCTACATCAATATCTTCTTTCTTCGCACGCGTCAACGCGCATACGATCGGATCAGTAACTGCTTTCGAAATCTCTACCACTGAAAGAAAATCTCCGGGGCTGGAAATAGGAAAGCCTGCTTCGATTACATCCACACCCAGTTGTTCGAGCTCACGGGCAACAATTATTTTCTCTTCAGTTCTTAACTGACAGCCCGGTACCTGCTCGCCATCGCGAAGTGTGGTGTCAAAGATTTGAATTTTCTGTGCCATATACTTGATTGATAGTTGATGGTTCCTGGTTGATAATTAGACTTTCGCTAGTTGATTGACTACTTGTGTTCCCATCTGCTGGGTATTTAAAATTTTATCTTTTGAAGTACTTGCATCTGCAATGTCTGCGGTGCGATATCCGGCTTTCAAAACTGCTTCTACTGCTTTGATTACTGCTGCCGACTCCTGCTTCATGCCAAATGAGATATCGAGCAACAACGCTGCAGACAAAATAGAAGCTAATGGATTGGCAATTCCTTTTCCGGTTATGTCATGTGCACTTCCGTGGATGGGTTCATACAAACCAACCTTATCACCTACTGAAGCCGATGCCAACATACCCATTGAACCTGCAATCTGCGAAGCTTCATCGGTGAGAATGTCACCAAAAAGATTTCCGGTGAGCACCACATCAAAACTTCTCGGACTTTTGATCAGATTCATCGCTGCCGCATCTACAAACTGATGTTCGAGTTGCACGTCAGGATATTGCTTGCCAATCTCCTGCACTACTTCGCGCCACAAGCGTGAACTTTCCAACACATTCGCTTTATCTACGGAAGTAACTTTCTTTCTTCTTGTTCGCGCAGCCTGAAATGCCTTGTGCGCAATGCGTTCAATTTCATAGCGCTGATAAATCATTAAGTCATATGCGGTATTGCGATCATCCTTTCTACCCTTCTCACCAAAGTATACATCACCAGTCAATTCGCGGAAGAATAAAATATCAGAACCTTTTAAGATCTCAGGTTTGATGCTGGAAGCTTCGAGCAACTCATCAAATAATTTGATAGGCCGAAGATTGGCATACAATCCCAACTCCTTGCGCATTTTTAATAAACCTTGCTCGGGTCTTACTTTCAATGTAGGATCATTATCATATTTCGGATGGCCCACTGCACCAAATAACACAGCATCCGAGTTTTTCATTTTGTTCAACGACTCTTCTGGTAGGGGATCACCTATAGCTTCAATGGCATCATGACCGATTGTTGCATACTCATATTCAAAGTGGTGACCATATAATTCGGCAATTTTATCAAGCACACGCTTTCCTTCCGTGGTCACTTCCTTACCAATTCCGTCTCCGGGTAATATTACAATCTTCTTGTTCACTTTTTTTCAGTTCTTAGTTGTTGGTTAGTAGTTGTTCGTTGTGGGGAAATTCTATCAACCAACAACTACTAGCTGTCAATCTCTTATGAATGTGCTAAATCAAATTCTCTTATCTCTTTGTTTAAACTCAACAGGTAATCGATGTCGTCATAGCCGTTGATCAAACACTCCTTTTTATATGCATTGATTTCGAATTTTTCTGAGTGACCGTTGAAACTTATCTCCTGCTTTGGCAAATCAACCGTCACTTCCGTGGATGGATTGCTTTCAATAGTCACTAAAAGATTTTTCAAAAATCCATCAGATACGACTACCGGCAACACGGCATTGTTCAGGGCATTATTCTTAAAGATGTCGGCAAAGAAGCTTGACACCACCACACGAAATCCGTAATCGTAAATCGCCCATGCTGCATGTTCGCGACTGCTGCCACAACCGAAATTTTTTCCGGCCACCAGAATTTTTCCGTTGTAAGCTGAATTATTTAAAATGAATTCAGCGATAGGCTGATTATCACTTGAATAGCGCCAATCGCGAAACAGATTTTCACCAAAGCCATCGCGTGTAGTTGCTTTTAAAAAACGCGCAGGAATAATTTGATCGGTATCGATGTTTTCTACCGGCAGCGGCACTGCGGTAGTTTTAAGTATTGTGAATTTATCTTTACTCATTTTCGTCTTCTTATTCCCTTTCCCCGTCCTTCGGACACCCCTCTCGCTGGGGAGAGGGGATGGGGTGAGGGATCATAAATATTCTCTTACATCTGTTACTTTACCTGTGATTGCCGCCACCGCTGCACTGAGCGGGCTCGCCAAAAATGTTCTTGACTTCGGTCCTTGTCTTCCTTCAAAATTTCGATTTGAAGTACTGATACAATATTTACCGGCAGGAATTTTATCTTCATTCATTCCCAGGCAGGCAGAGCAACCTGAATCTCTTAATTCAAAACCGGCAGCTTCAAAAATTTTATCGAGGCCTTCCTGCTTTGCCTGATCCTGAACTTGCTTTGATCCGGGTACCACCCACACCTCCACATTGTCTGCCTTCTTTTTCCCTTTTACAATAGAAGCAACCAACCGCAAATCTTCAATTCGTGCATTGGTGCAACTTCCAATGAACACATAATCTACTGGCTTACCTAAAAGCGGTGTGCCTTCATCAAGACCCATATAATCAAGTGACTTTTTAAATGAAGCCTGCTCGTTGATTTCCTTTAATTCACTTGCTGTGGGAATTCGATCGGTCACCTTCATGCCCATACCAGGGTTGGTACCGTAGGTGATCATTGGTGCGATGTCGGCAGCATCAAATTTCAATACTGCATCATATACTGCGCCTTCATCGGAGGGTAATCTCTTCCATGCTGCTAGTGCCTTATCAAAAGCTTCACCCTCTGGAGCAAACTTTCTTCCTTTGATATATTTAAATGTGGTCTCGTCAGGCGCAATCAATCCACCACGTGCACCCATCTCAATACTCATGTTACAGATAGTCATGCGCGCCTCCATGGATAAGTTGTGAATAGCATCGCCTGCATATTCAACAAAAAAGCCAGTGGCACCACTGGCAGAAATTTTTGAAATGATATAAAGAATAATGTCTTTGCTAACCACACCTTTGCCCAACTTGCCATTGATTTCA
>JALOMN010000165.1 GCA_025455445.1 Cyclobacteriaceae bacterium | reverse complement strand
TACGGTAGAAAGTTTTTCTTCCAACGCATAATAAAGGCTTTCTGCGTTACCCTCTACATACACACTCTGGATTTTGCCCGAGCGAAATTGCGTAACCATCTTTTTGCCTTTAATCTGATTATAATTTGATAGTGAATCTTCAGACACAACAAATGAATTTGAAGTCATATATAATTTATCAACCGTCTTATTCCTCAATACAATTTTTATTGAATCTGCATTAAGTTGATTACCGCTGCTCCATAACACAGGCATAGTATAAAAGTAGATAGTAGAATCGCGTGTCAAGTAGACAAGCGAATCAGCTACACCCTGTAGATCTTGTTTGAAGATTTTGACATTATTATAGGCGAGTAATCGTTTTTTGGCCGGGTCGACATTTTCAATTGATACCAGTGTGTCGGCCGAAATGAAAAGTGTGTCACTATTGCTGTCAATTTGTGCAACATAGGCATTACCATATACTTTCGAGATACCTTTTGGTTTGTCGTAAAAGCTTTCATCACCATAAATAATCAGGTTCTCTTCTTTTGAAGTCATCGCCACACGGCCGCGCGCCCGATAGTGTTTCTTCGCGTCATCTATTACATATTCATCACCTTTAATCTTATATTCAACGCTCTCAATTTCGCCCATGTTGAGTGCCGAAAGTTTTTGGGTCGTGTTATAAAATCCACTTCGATAGATGGCAACTCCTCCTTGGTTATCTTTGATGGTAGTCACATCACGGAAATAAATGATCTTTGTTTGCGAGTTATATTGAAGGGTGTCGGCAGTAAGTGTGTAGTCAGGGTTGTTGCCCACCACGTCTGTCTTGAAAGAGGCAAGGTTATTAGTGATGTTATAGTAGCCTTTTTTGCTGGTGAGCACATTGGTAGAGTCTACCAACTTTCCACCATTAAAATACATCGCCATGTTTTTTTGCCTGTCATAATCGAGGTAATCGGTATATAAAGTAGCTACCCCCAGTTTTTTAAAAATTACATTTTTTCGCATGTGTGCGATGCGCTTATTGCCATCATAGGTAAGCAGGTGAGACGTTAACTCTACCGAGTCGCCATCGGTAATTCGCACTTTTCCAAAGGCTTCAATATTGTTTTTGGTTTTAAAATAATGCGCTGAGTCGCAATAAATCGTGGTGTTGTTTTGAACAAAAACCACATTACCGATAAGCCGATCGTAACGCTCGCCATTGCGAATAGAGCCAATCAGGTTGTCTGAGTTCTTTAACTGCACCCGCTTTTGTGAGAAGGAAGTAAGGGCGCAGGATAAAAACAGAATTATGATAAGATATCGGCTCATTTTCGATTCAAAAATAGGGAAAAGTTATCTTTGGCCTGTGTTAGATAAACTGAAGCACTATATCGAAGAGAAAAACCTGATAAATCAGCACGACCGGTTGTTGATTGCAGTGAGTGGAGGGCTGGATTCAATGGTCTTGCTTCAGATGCTTCATCGATCAGGATATGAAGTGGCAGTAGCTCATTGCAACTTTCAACTGCGTGGAAATGATTCCGACCAGGATGAAGAATTTGTAAGGCAGCACTGTGTGCGGTTGAATATTCCATTTTTCAGCAAACGCTTTGATACCAACAATTATGCCAGCGAACATAAACTTTCTATCCAAATGGCTGCGCGTCAACTTCGCTATCATTGGTTTTCAACATTGATGAGTGAAAAAGGTTATGCTAAACTGGCAACTGCTCATCATTTTAATGATTCGGTTGAAACGGTTCTATTGAATTGGATCAGAGGCGGTGGGATTGACCTGCTGAAAGGTATTTTGCCAATCCGTGAAAATATCATTCGCCCGCTTTTATTTGCAACGCGTGAAGAATTAAATCACTATGCTGCAGAAAATGAAATCACCTGGCGCGAAGATATCAGTAATCAAACCGATGATTATCAGCGCAACCTAATTCGCCATCAGGTAATACCCCAGCTGAAACGCATCAATAGCTCGCTAGAAAATACGTTGCTTGAAAGCACACGAAAAATTGAAGGGGAAATTCGTTTTTTAGAAAATTGCTTAGAAGCCTGGAAGGCTCAACATATTGAGAGTGAAAATACGATTACACGTATTAGTAAAAGTGCGCTTTCTGAACCTGCCTATGGTGCTTCCTTATTATGGCGAATCATTAGGGATGTGGGATTTGCATTTCATATGTGTGAAGAGATTATCGCTACTCTGCCAGGACAACCCGGCAAACAGTTTTATAACGATACCCACCGGTTGGTGGTTGACAGAGAATACCTGCTTATTACCAAACGTATACAGGTTTGGAATGACAATAGGATCGAGGAAAATCAATCAGAAGTCCGGATGGGTGATTGGCACCTTAAAATTGATAGGGATGCAGCATTAAAGCCATCAGAACTCCTCAATGTTGCCGTGTTGGATTCAGATAAAATTCAGTTTCCGCTTCAATGGCGCAAATGGAAAATAGGTGATTCATTCTATCCTTTAGGCATGAATCAACGAAAAAAGTTAAGCGACTTCTTGATTGACAACAAAGTATCAATGGTTGAAAAGGATGCAGTCACAGTGTTGGAATGTGGTGGGGAAATTTTATGGGTAGCAGGTTATCGTATAGATAACCGTTTTAAACTCACCAAGGATACAAAAAGAGCTATTTCATTCACCCTTCAACCTTATTTATCGTAATAGTTTTTCTTTTGACCTCTCTATTGATAAATTCGCCTCCGATTTTATTGATTTAACCACATTAATTATGAAAATAACTGTAGTAGGTGCCGGTAACGTAGGCGCCACCTGTGCCGATGTGTTGGCATACAAAGAAATAGCCAACGAAATCGTGTTGGTTGATATTCGTGAAGGTTTTGCTGAAGGTAAAGCCCTGGACATCTGGCAAAAAGCTCCAATCGATTTATATGACTCACGCACAATCGGTTCAACCAATGATTATGCAAAAACGGCTGGCTCTGATGTTGTAGTCATTACTTCGGGTCTTCCGCGCAAGCCCGGTATGACCCGCGATGATTTGATTACCACCAATGCGGGTATCGTAAAGTCGGTTACTGAAAACGTGGTGAAGCATTCACCTAATGCGATCATTATAGTAGTATCTAATCCGTTGGATGTAATGACCTACCAGGCGCATTTCAGTTCAAAACTTCCCCGCACTAAAGTAATGGGTATGGCCGGTATCCTTGATACAGCCCGCTATCGTGCATTCCTTGCTGAAGCATTGAATATTTCACCTAAAGACATTCAGGCTATGTTGTTGGGTGGTCATGGCGATACAATGGTTCCGCTTCCCCGGTATACTACCGTAAGTGGAATTCCGGTAACGGAGTTAATTTCAAAAGACAAACTGAATGCAATTATTGAGCGAACCAAAGTGGGTGGTGGCGAGTTGGTGAAGCTGATGGGAACTTCAGCCTGGTATGCGCCTGGTTCGGCAGCAGCACAAATGGTTGAGTCCATTGTGAAAGATCAACGCAGGGTATTGCCGGTATGTATGCAATTAGATGGCGAATATGGTATCAAAGATTGCTACCTGGGTGTGCCTGTAATTTTAGGCAAGAATGGCATAGAGAAAGTGATTGAACTGGATTTGAATGCAGAAGAAAAGGCAGCACTCGAAACCAGCCGCAAGCATGTGAAGGAAGTGATGGATGTGTTGGATAAGCTTGGTAAATAGAAGTTGAAAGTAAAAAGTTGAAACTGAAAAGCCCTGAGAAGTCGGGGCTTTTTTATTTTCTGCCAATGTAAAGAATTTCGTTGCGCACTAATCCATAGCGCAATACCTTATCTTCATTGAGTTCTGCAGCAAACGCACTGGCTTCGGCAGTTAAACCACTTCGTTCAATTCGGTTCGCATAATCTTTCCCAAACTTGCGTACATGATCATCCTGACCAAATATTTTTTCGCGTTCGCGCGGATCAGTAATGGAATTATCTTCAAACGTAACTGAAGGAACAGGTGAGAAAAAAGGTACCTGCAAGATTGCAAAACCACCGGGTTTCAATACGCGCTGTATTTCACTCATCGCTTTTATATCGTCCGCTACATGTTCAAGCACGTGATTGCACAAGACCACATCAAAGTGATTTTCTGGAAAAGGAATCTGGTGTATATCCATCTTAACTTTTGCCAGAGGCGATTCGATGTCGGCTGTGATATAGGTGTCGCCATGTTGTTTTTCAAAACGCTTCATGAAGCATGGCTCAGGCGCGATGTGCAATACACTTAGTTTATGGTTAAAAAAGTTTGTCTTCTCTTCCAGGTACACCCAAATGAGTCGGTGCCGCTCCAGGCTCAGACAATTCGGACAAAGTGCATTTGGTCTTGGATTCAATCGGCCGTAAGGCAGGAATTTTTTATAATGCTTTCCGCAGATGGGGCAGGCTACCTGGTTGCCGGCATAAAACACTCCTAATGTTTTAAGTCCTATTCCCGTAAAGAGTTGAAGATATTTGCGGGGTATAAATCGGATTAGGAATGAGATGACTTGTTTCATGGGCTTCAAAGTTAAAAGCATAAAGGTCAAAGTAAAAAGTTCAATGCACTTCGTTACCCTCTTCTGTTGATAGTTTTATGTTCCATTCAGTTTAATATTTCTGTATATTTTAAAACTATTCCATTTGGTCTGGCATCTATATATCGTGAAAACATTCAATTGAGCTCAAATAAATGATTTTCGGTGGCTGATACTTTACCCGACATAGCTATGATGCATGCTGATTCCCTCATCGCCCGGGCCCGCGAAGGGGATAAGAATGCCCAGGGTAAACTGGTGCAATTGTGGTATAAGCGAATATATAATTTCGGTTATAAATTCTTTTTCGACCATGATCTGGCCATGGAAGTAGCTCAGAAAACCTTCATCAGTATGCACCGGAATATTGATGGACTTCAGGAGACCACGCGATTCAAATCATGGCTCTATACGATCGCGGTTAATTACTGTCGCGAGGAGTTGAGAAAGCGCAAAGCTACCCGGTCGGTGTCTTTGCATGATCTCAGGCCTGGCGAAAGTGAAGAGAGTTACCGGTGGGAGGCGAGCAGCAGTCGCAGGGAAAACCCGGAGAAACAACTGCGACATAGTGAACTGTCAGACTTGCTGCAGCAATGCCTGATGGA
>JALOMN010000164.1 GCA_025455445.1 Cyclobacteriaceae bacterium | reverse complement strand
TTTGTATTGCGAACGGAACACACCGGCAATCTCTTCGGCCGAACCATAATGATCGGCCATATCAAACGTGGTGAAACCAGCATCGGCAAAAGCCTGCATCGATTGAGCAGCCTCGTGTGCATTTACTTTGTTGCCATTGCGCTCCATGTCTGCAATTTGCCAAAGACCGGTAAGGGCACGACAGATAGTAAGGCCGTGGGCCAGTTCAATATATTTTGATGGGGAAGTCATAATTATTCAGGAGGTAATTGTGAAAATAGTTTTTTAGTATCGGTGCCTGATTTTTTCAATTTGTTGTATTGATAGAAGAAGAGGATTGAGGCCAATGCCATCACAATCAGCCACACAGGTGTGGAATGAAAATACCAGGCCGATACATTGGCATTCAAATCTTTAGTAATATGGATAATTAAAAATGCGGTTAACAGAATCGTGCCACTCACTCCTAAAAACAACTGAAGGGCGCGTGATTTAAATACAGAGATTTGTGAAGCCAGCACCGGGTTGTGAGTCGGCAGCATCACCACAGAAAGACACATGAGCATAAAGTTGACAAGCATGGAAGTGACCATGATGTCAATGCCCAGAAAAAAATCTCCGGCAAAATGACTTCCCAGAATTCCAATCGTTGCCATGACTCCACTCAATAAAATCGCACGGTGTGGTGTGTGATAGGTTGGGTGAACTTTTGAAATGTGCTGTGGAAAGATTCCATCTTCCGCCCACGAGAACATGAGTCGTGATACGGAAAGAATCATGGCGGGTAAATCATTTGTGAGTGCCACGGTTGCACCCAATACAATGAGCACGGCCCAACCGGAAGGGATGAGGTAACTCAACAAGCCGGGTGCAGTAATATCTTTTATTTGCGCCTGCTCGGCAACAAATTGCCACGGCACAGCATGATATACTGAAAAAGAGAAAAGCATATAGAATAAACTCACCGTTACGATGGCAATGCCAATGGCGCGGGGTAGGTTGCGAGTAGGATTTTTTGCTTCACCACCTGCCTGTGCGATGGAATCAAAGCCAATGAAACTTGCGAACAGCAATGCAGCGGCAGAGAGAAATGTGTTCAGGTTAAAATCTGCAGTTGTTTGCGGAATGGTTTTTCCTTCTTTGGCAAGTAGTGCATCGGCAAACTCTTTTGGCGTGTGCATGAGTCCGGTAATGATCACAATGCCGCCAAGTGTAAACATGAGCACCATCAGGGGTATTAATGTGCGTTCATATACTTTGAGTCCGCGGATGTTGATTAACACAAATGTCCATAGGAGCAATAGCGCAAGTATCACCCGCACGGGGCCTTCATTTAATGTGTTGGCTAAATCATTCCATGCCATCGCTGTTGCGATATCGCGCATAAATGGAATGATTACGTAGCTCACCACGCCAATTACTATCGAAAGTCCAAACCATTGTGAAAAGCTTGCCACAAAACCGAGATAGGGATGCAATGCCCGACTGGCGTAGATGTAACTTCAGCAGGTATGGCAGCAAATAAAAACGCAGGCAGTACGTACGGTCCGATGCCCGGCACGTTGCGCTGAATCATAAATGGCACTACATAAATAGAGGCGCCAATCATGGAGCAGATGCCCGTGGCAGCCAATCCGGTTAAACCTAGCTGCCGACTCAGATTTGTTTCCTGATTTGAATTACTTTTGCTGTGGGTGTGAGACATTGGAATTCTTAAGTCGAAAAGTAAATTTTTTATAAAGCATTCACAATCCGCTCATAAAACAGAATGTATAATTGTTAAATGTATAAAATGAAATCAGAATTAAAATTAACAGGTTCCCGTGAAGAGATTTTTTCTTCCGTTGCTGCTTATTTAAAAGGAGAGGAATTTACCGTGGCAGCGCAGGATTTTCAAAGACCCTGGGGTGGATTTTTTGTGATAGATGAATCACAAGCCGAAGCGTTTGCAAAAAAATATTTTCCTGATGTAGACTTCAGTTCGCTAAAAATAAGTGGAAAACTCAGTCCTAAGATTTTAATGGTGCAACCTGCCACACGGTTGTCATGGCAATATCATCACAGGCGCGCTGAAATCTGGAAGCTGGTAGCCGGAGTGGCGGGTGTAGTAACCAGTGATACGGATTTGGAAGGCCCGGTGCATGAACTAAAAACCGGGGAGATTGTTCGTTTAAAGCAAGGGCAGCGTCATCGGCTTGTTGGACTTTCAAACGGTTGGGGTATGATCGCTGAAATCTGGCAACATACAGATGCAAACAACCCTTCGGATGAAAGTGACATTGTGCGTGTGCAGGATGACTTTGGTAGATAACTGATTGGTAAATCAGCACTTTATAAGGCATGACTACTTTGTATATCAAAAATATGGTTTGCAACCGCTGTATCATGGCAGTGCAACAGGTTATTGAAAAGTCAGGGTTGCATGCCGAAAAAGTCTCTCTGGGTGAGGTGGTGTTGAAAGAGGAAAATCTTCCAGAGAATAAACTTAATGTATTTGATAAAGAACTTCAGTTGTTAGGTTTTGAGCGTATAGATGATCGCAAAGCCAGGATGATTGAAGCCATGAAGAACAGGATTATTCAATTGATTCATCATGCCGATCGGGTAAACCTGAAACAAAACTGGTCGGATATCCTTGCTGAGGAAATGCACCATGAATACAACTATCTGAGTAGTTTATTTTCTTCTGTAGAAGGCATTACTATTGAGCAATACATCATTCGGCAAAAGATAGAACGTGCGAAGGAACTCTTATTTTATGATGAACTTACTATCAGTGAAATAGCGGATCGTCTCGGCTATAGTAGTATTGCACACTTATCGGCCCAGTTCAAAAAGGTTACCGGCTTAACGCCTTCAGAGCTTAAGAAATCACGTGAAATAGATAAATCCAGAAAGCCACTCGATTCTTTGTAATTCTATTTCTGCACGATCGCATAATTGGGTTTCTTCTGGCAATCGCTCGATAAATTATGTAACAATCCCATGGATTAATACAAAACGGCAAGCAGTTTTCGGTAGTTAAATAACCAAAACAAATGTTATGAAAACTATTGAACTGAATGAACTGAATGAACTGAATGAACTTACTTTTGAACAAACCATTGAAAATGCCTCCTCACCAGTATTGATTGATTTCGGTGCAGATTGGTGCCCGCCTTGTCGTGCTATGGAGCCGTTGCTTGACACGCTGGCGCATGAATTAAATGGCAGTGCATTAATTGCCAGCGTGGATGTAGATACAAATCCTGTTGTCACCGCAAAATTCGGAATAAGAAATCTTCCAACTTTCATACTGTATAAGAATGGAATAATGACTGAAAAAATAGTTGGAGCACAACCTATTAATCTGCTCAGGCAAAAGCTGTCGCAATTGATGGTTTAATTCTGTAAGATAAAGCAGAAATTGTATAAAACAGTAATCCCCTATTAACAGTAATATTGTCAAAGTGAATTGAGAAATATGGCAGCCCCAGCAATACAATCTAAAGAGAGCGTCCAAGGTAAAATAGTTAAGCAGTCTTTTCCGGTGCTGGAAATGACTTGCGCTGCCTGTGCGGTGAGTGTGGAGTCTATGTTAAAGACGACTGAAGGTGTGACTGCAGCCAGTGTAAATTATGCAAATCAATCTGCGCAGGTGGAGTTTGATACTTCGTTAACTACGCCATCGCAACTTCAAAATTCGATACGTGCTATCGGTTATGATCTTGTTATTGATACCGAAGATCCGCAGGCGATAAAAGAGGAAGCGCAGCGCAGGCAATATGAAGAAGTTAAGCGAAGAACAATCTGGTCTTCCATTCTGGCACTGCCCGTGTTTATTATCGGTATGTTCTTTATGGATATCCCCTATGGCAATTATATTTCTATGATACTCACGGCACCGGTGGTATTCTACTTTGGGAGAAATTTTTTTATTCACGCCTGGAAGCAGGCGCGTTTTGGTAAAGCCAATATGGATACACTGGTGGCGTTGTCTACCGGTATCGCTTTTTTATTCAGTTTGTTCAATACCTTTTTTCCGGAGTTCTGGCATAGTCGCGGCATACACCCACATGTATATTATGAAGCTGCCGCGGTGGTGATTGCATTTATCTCGCTTGGAAAATTGTTGGAGGAAAAAGCAAAGTCAAATACTTCTTCGGCAATTAAAAAGCTTATGGGACTGCAACCTAAAACAGTGCGCGTGTTGTTTGAAGGAGCGGAAGCAGAGTGGCCAATTGCTGTGGTGAAAGTGGGCACGATTATCATCGTGCGACCGGGTGAAAAAATTCCGGTGGACGGTGTGGTAACTTCCGGCTCTTCTTATGTAGATGAAAGTATGATATCCGGTGAGCCGGTGGCTGTGGAGAAGAAGGCGGGTGAAAAAGTGTTTGCCGGAACGATTAATCAAAAAGGGAGTTTTCAGTTTGAGACGCAGAAAGTAGGCAGTGATACCATACTGGCGCACATAATTAAAATGGTGCAGGAGGCACAAGGTAGCAAAGCACCCGTGCAGAAATTGGTAGATAAGATTGCGGGCATATTTGTGCCGGTGGTGATTGGAATTTCCATTCTTACTTTCATTACCTGGATGTTGGTGGGAGGTGAAGATGCATTCACTCATGCGTTGCTTACTTCTGTTACGGTGTTGGTGATTGCTTGTCCGTGTGCGTTGGGGCTTGCTACACCCACCGCCATTATGGTAGGAGTGGGCAAAGGTGCCGAGAATAACATACTTATAAAGGATGCCGAGAGTCTTGAGCTTGCACACAAAGTGAATGCAATCATTCTTGATAAGACAGGAACCATCACTGAAGGCAAACCCCAGGTTACACAGATGGCCTGGCTGGAAGGACTTGATAACACGGATGAACTGAGGAAGATCTTATACGCAATTGAAAATAAATCTGAACACCCACTGGCCGAAGCTGTATCACATTATCTGCAGCCTGCATCTGATATTAAAGTGGATGATTTTGAAAGTATCACCGGCAAGGGCGTACGCGCGCGTATCGGTAATCAGACCTATTATGTGGGCAATAAAAAACTATTGGAAGAAAGTAACTGCATGGGTTGTGCCGATTTAGATCAGTTAGCTTCACAGTGGTCGGAGTCTGCGAATACAGTAATTTGGTTTGCCGACTCACAAAAAGTACTTGCTGTTATTGCGATAGCAGATAAAATTAAAGAGTCATCGAAAGCAGCAATAGATAGTCTTCATGCAAAGGGTATTGAAGTGTATATGCTTACCGGTGATAATCCACAAACTGCAAAAGCAGTGGCTCAAAAAATAGGTTTGAAACATTACAAGGCAGAAGTGCTTCCATCCGACAAGGCAGAATTTGTAAAACAACTTCAGGCTGAAGGCAAGATAGTAGCCATGGTGGGTGATGGTATCAACGATTCGCAGGCATTGGCGCAGGCAGATGTGAGTATTGCCATGGGCAAAGGATCCGATATTGCAATGGATGTAGCTAAGATGACACTGATTACGTCTGATTTGCAATCAATTCCCAAAGCATTAAACCTTTCTACTAAAACAGTGCGTGGCATTCGTCAGAATTTATTCTGGGCATTTATCTACAATGTGATCGGCATACCGATCGCTGCCGGTGTATTATATCCTGTCAATGGTTTCTTGTTAGACCCTATGATTGCCGGTGCCGCCATGGCGTTAAGTTCGGTAAGCGTGGTGAGCAATAGCCTTCGTTTACGATTTGCAAAAATTTAATAGTATTTATTACACGGAATTCTCAATAAGCCACCAGGTATTTATGTTATTTAATCAGGCTATTTAGGTTTGACTTGAGGTTATTTTATTTTTTTTCAAAAAATATAAAAAGGCTGGGCAACCAAAAAAACGATCTTCCTGTCTGATACATAAACCTTGCTAAATCTTTGTGTTTTTGAATGTTGACACTGCGGTGTTTGCTCCAGAGTTACATTTCACACTGATAAAGTTGGTAAATGCCAACATTATTCACGAAACACAAAATAAGGCTAACCTAACCCCTTAAAGAGCGTAAACTCATTCGACTGTATTAATTCACGCAAAGTAATTTATTACTGAAGCTGAGTTGTATTTATTGTTGATTCAATTGAATTAAATCTCGTCTATAATCAAACTTTTAAAAATTATGAAAACAAAAATCAAACTACTCAAATTTATTACTGCTATTGCATTCGCAATGGTTGTAATATCATGTTCGGAAGAGGATGTTAAAGTAACTCCTAGGCCAAATCCTGGTGCTGGATTGGCATTAGTTCAATTCAGTGTGAGCCAGTTAGCAATATTGGAAAACGCACTTGCAAATGAAGTGGTAATCCGCTTTGATAAGGCTGCTTCAAAAGCAGGAGAGATTGTGATCAATGTAACTTCACAGGATCTTGATCGGTTTACTACCACACCCCAGATTGAAAATGGAAGAATAAAACTTCCGGTTTCCATCGGCCAGAGCCAGGCACAGTTTACACTGAGTCCAGCCAATAACAATTTGCTACACTTGCAGACGATGAGAGTCCGGCCATCGTAAACTTTATGTTGAACCTTGGCTCGACTCGTGAAAACTCTCCCGATGGATCTACCGTGATGCTTGTTTTATCGCATCCATCTCCGGGTGCAGGCATGGTGGATGTAACCATTGATTCTGAAAAGGCAGTTTACGGCATCGATTATGTAACTGAACCCGCAGCTTTAAATGGTAAAATTTCACTTCCTGTTGCTGTCGGTGCTGATAAACTCGAATTCAAAGTGCTTCCGCTGAATAACAATACAATAAATGGTGAGCGCGAGATTTCATATGCTTTATCTGCTTCACAGGGATCTGTGATTTTAGGTACGGAGCTTTCACATAAGCTGCTGATAACCGATGATGAACTTTATGGTTTGCCTAAGGGCTACACAACCGCTGCGGGTAATGGCTGGAGTGATAAGAAAGCCTACGAATACGATGAGCAAGGTCGTGTTACAAAAGTTATTACCCAACAGAATGCCCTTGTGATTACTGAGAATTATCACTACAACGCGGCAGGGGTATTAACTAAAATCACGGAATCAGATTTTTCTGAAACTATCTTTATCTACGACAACGATGGTAAGGTAGTTAAGTCGGAAAAATATAAGGATGGTATCTTGAAAGCGTATAAAGTATTCAGCTATGACCCTGCTGGTAATGTGGGCGAAGTTGCCTGGTTCACCCGCCAGCCTTCAGGTGACATTATACTATCCATGGTGTTTGTTTATTTGTATTATGACAATGGAAATATATACAAGCGCATGGTATTCAATCCGGTTCAAGATTCAGAAGAGCTTGTGCAGGTTTCAGAAGAGACTTATGATGGCTACCTGCAAAAAGAAAATCTTTTCCCTGTGTATGAATTAGTTCCCGGTAAGAGTGCGCAGCCCTGGTTGCCAACTACCTACCATTATAGTAATGCAGGAATTGAATATTCATATGCGTTCACTTATGAATTTGATGAAGCTGGCAGAATGATAAAAAGGAATGTGTTAAGGAATGGTGGAATTGTTGAAACTAACCGTTACGAATATTATTAATATCGGTTTGTTAAATATTAAAAGTACCCGGATTGTTCCGGGTATTTTTTATTTCAATAACTATATAAATCAAAGACTTTAAAGTGTAATTAATCACTTCGCAGTAGCAGCTATTTTTGAACAATCAATTATGAATAAGTATGGACACTAAAATAAATTCAAAATTTACGTTGATATTTGCCGGGATTGTGGTTGCCGTGATATGTGCAATCCTGTTTTTTGAGATTCGTATAATCCTGTAAATGATTGCCTGAATTGTATAAATCCAATAACTGTTTGATATCGTTTATTTGGACATAAATATTTAAAATCTTAGTGACTATGGAAACGATGAAATTTAAAACCAACATTAAATGTGCGGCTTGTGTGGCAAAAGTTACCTCTTCGCTCAATGAAACCGCGGGCGAAAATAAATGGGCTGTTGACCTTACTGACCCTGCCCGTATATTAACAATTAGTGATTCGCAGGACGATCAGAAAATCGTGGAAGCCTTACAGAAAGTGGGTTATAAGGCCGAGAAAGTCTGAGGTGGACTTTGTCCTTAAGGCTTTAAAAGCCCGCAATTCAAAAATTTTGTTACTTTTGTAATACTCATGAAATTTTTAAAAACCATAACTTCTGTCATTCTTGCTGTGTTGGTGTTGGTTTCGTCCAGCTCCTTTACAGTGAATATGCACTTGTGTGGTGGACAACTTCAGAGTGTTTCGATAATTGAAGACGCTGCATCTTGCCCCATGGAAGTGCAGCTGCCACCTTGCCATAAAAATATGGCCAAACAAAAGAGCGACTGCTGCCAGGATAGTCATCTCGCGTTTGAAGGCAAAGATTTCAATTACACCATCAAAGATTTCAAAAACGTAATCGCATCAGGCTGCGAAGCAATCTTTCTTAATATAATCTTTCATAGCTGAACGAAAGGAGATGCTTATTTATCTAAGCATGTCTTAAGTCTTGTGTCTTTGTACCTGATACTATTTAGCTATGATTGAACATATAATTTCTTATTCATTACGTAATCGCTTTCTCATCATCCTGGTAGCAGCCGGTTTGTTTGTGTGGGGTGCATGGTCTGTGCGCGTAAGTAAAATTGATGCGATACCCGATTTATCTGAAAACCAGGTAATCGTGTTCACCGAATGGATGGGTCGCAGTCCGCAAATCATTGAAGACCAGGTTACCTATCCGTTGGTTACTAACCTGCAGGGACTTCCGCAAGTAAAGTATGTGCGGGGTGCGTCCATGTTTGGGATGAGCTTTGTCTATGTCATCTTTAATGACGATACCGATGTGTATTGGGCACGTGAGCGTGTTCTGGAACGGTTGAATTATGCAACGCGATTATTACCGCAAGGTGTTACTCCCACACTCGGTCCGGATGGTACGGGTGTAGGTCATATTCTCTGGTACACACTTGACGCACCGGGTATGGATTTAGGTGAGCAACGTGCCATTCAGGATTGGTATGTAAAATTCGCACTTCAGAATGTGCAGGGTGTAAGTGAGATTGCTTCGTTCGGAGGATTTCAAAAGCAATACCAGGTAGCACTCAATCCCAATAAACTTTCTTATTATAACCTTTCTGTGCCCGAGGTAATACAATCGATTCGCGCCAATAACAATGAAGCGGGCGGGCGTAAGTTTGAGATGAATGACATTGGTTATATCATCAAAACCACAGGCTATCTCAAATCAATTGAAGAGATTGAAAACATCGCAGTAAAAACCATCAACACCATTCCGGTGAAGATTAAAGACGTGGGCACTGTGCAGATGACCGGTGAAGCACGTTTAGGAATATTTGATCAGGATGGTGAAGGTGAAGTAGTAGGTGGTATTGTGGTAATGCGCTATGGTGAAAATGCCGATGAGGTCATTCAGCGTGTAAAAAGCAAAATGGAAGAAGTTGCCAAAGGCTTTCCGCAGGGAATGAAGTTTAATGTGGTGTACGATCGCAGTGAGTTAATCGAAGAGTCTATCTCCTCAATCAAAACTACCTTGATGGAAGAAATGATTGTCGTCTCATTAGTAGTGATTCTGTTTTTATTTCACTGGCGTAGCGCTTTAAGTATTCTGATTCAGATACCGGTCACGATCGCTACCAGCTTTATTATCCTGAATGCCTTTGATATTTCTTCTAACATAATGTCGTTGACAGGCATTGTGCTTGCCATTGGGGTGATTGTAGACAATGGAATTATCATGGCGGAGAATGCCTACAAGCATTTGTCGGTGCGCTATGCTACGGGCGCGGCCATGACGGAGCTTGAACGACTAACCATTATTGAAAAGTCGGCCAAACAAGTTTCGCGCGGTGTGTTTTACTCTACACTCATCATCATTACTTCTTTCTTACCGGTTTTTATGCTAACGGGCCAGGAGGGAAAATTATTTCATCCGCTGGCGTTTACAAAAACATTTATCATGCTGGTAGATGCCGTATTGGTAATCACGCTGGCACCGGTGTTGATTTCTTTTTTTATGAAAGGAAAATTCAGAGATGAAAAAGGTAATCCATTGAATCGCTGGTTGGAGAAGATATATGAACCTGCACTGCGTGCCTGCATGAACTGGCGCAAGACTACGATTGGTGTAAATATTCTCGCACTTGCAGTAAGCGTTCCGTTGTTGTTCAGCATGGGCAGTGAATTCATGCCACCTCTTGACGAACAGTCGATTTTGTTTATGCCAGTGACTTTGCCCGATGTTTCGAATGAAGAAGTGAAGCGCATTATGCAGGTGCAGGACAAAATTATAAAATCAGTGCCTGAAGTTGATAAAGTGCTAGGTAAAGCCGGTCGCGCAAGCACAGCCACAGACAATGCGCCACTTTCGATGATTGAAACAATTATTACACTCAAACCAAAATCTGAGTGGCGTGAGGGAATCACCAAGAAGGATATCATCAATGAATTGGATGCGAAATTGCAAATACCCGGTGTGGTCAACGGCTGGACGCAGCCGATCATCAATCGCATCAATATGCTGGCAACCGGCATTCGCACCGATGTGGGTGTGAAAGTATACGGACAAAACCTGGATACTATTTATGCACTGTCAGAAAAAGTGAAGGCCGCGCTGGAAGGTGTGCCGGG
>JALOMN010000163.1 GCA_025455445.1 Cyclobacteriaceae bacterium | reverse complement strand
TACACGCTCAGCAAAAAGTGGGCATAGTGTTAAGTGGAGGAGGTGCAAAAGGTATTGCTCATATTGGAGTTTTAAAAGCACTGGAAGAAAATGAAATTCCCATCGACTATATGGTGGGCACCTCGATGGGTGGAATTATTGGGGGTTGCTACGCTGCTGGCCTTAGTCCTGATCAAATTGAAGAACTGATTCTTTCTCCTGAATTTCTTGACTGGATTACGGGGCGTTTTGAAAAAGGGCTTACCTATCAGTTTTATCGCGATGAAGAAAATCCCTCCTTCATGCGCCTAAATCTTTCACTGGATTCATCTTTTCAAATTACGTTTAATAGTTCACTTGCTAATGACATCTCACTCAATTTTGCATTAGCTGAAAAACTCGCCCAGCCTTCGGCTATCTCAAAAAATAACTTTGACAGCCTGTTTATTCCCCTGCGCATCATGGCTTCTGACATATTTACACAGCAGCAGTTAGCACTTAAAAGCGGTTCGTTAAGCGATGCGCTGAGGGCAACACACACTGTACCTTTGTTTTATAAGCCCATTCGCATTGATGGTAAATATCTTTTTGATGGTGGCATATATAACAACTTTGCTGTGGACGTAGCCCTTGACACATTTAATCCGGACGTAATCATTGGCAGCAACGTATCCTCCAAAGTATTTAATGAATATCCATACGATCAGGATGACAAACTTTTATCAAGCTCCTTACTCTACATGATGTTGGATAAATCTGATCCAAATAAAATTCCCTCCACTGGAGTATATATTCAACCTAACCTTAATCCGTACTCGGCATTTGATTTTAGCAAAGCAAAAGCGCTTATTGATAGTGGCTATGCGCAAACTATTCGCCAGATGCCTGAGATAAAGCAAAAAATTGAATCACGCATCAATTGTGAAGACGTAGCCAAGGCCAGAAATAAATTTAATAGTCGTACACCCGCATTGATGGTTGAACAAGTAACTACTGAAGGATTTAAAAAAAATCAACAGAAATATGTGAACAGTTTTTTTAGCTCGTCAGCAGACTTAATTCCATTCAGCGAAGTGAAGCGAAATTTTTACAAACTTGTCTCCGAAAATTATTTCAACAACCTCTATCCGAGCTTCCGATTTAATCAGGAAAAAGAAACCTTTGATCTTAATCTCACAAAACGGCCACAGAATAATTTCAAAGTAGACTTTGGTGGAGTGATTGCCTCGCGAAACATCAGCAATATTTTTCTTGGATTAAATTACTATTATTTCAATCGTGCACTAACGCATGCTGACGTAAGTTTTTTTACGGGTAACTTTTATAAATCTGCTCAACTCAAGGCGCGCATTGATTTACCCTTCAAAACCAAATTTTACCTTGAACCGGAAGCAGTTTTTAATAGCTGGGATTATCTGGAAACAAGCGATTTGCTTTTTACGGAAGTAACGCCTACCGCGGTTTCGCGCATCGATCGCAAAGTTGGATTAAATCTGGGTGTTCCATTTGGAAACAAGTACCGATTTATTTTGTCTGATTCATACATCAACAACCGAGATCAATTTAATAATTCAGAAGTGTTTCTTTCATCAGATACACTGGATGTGCTTCGCCTGGAAGGAAACAGATTCGGCATGTCTATACAAAGCAACTCATTGAATCGCAAACAATATGCTTCGGCCGGTCAAAGACTTTCTGCTTCTGTTGATTGGTTTAATCTGACTGAAAATCTTGAACCAGGAAATACTTCCACACGAAGTGCCCCTTATGAAAAAACTCATCACTTCCTGCGTGCACGCGTTACCTGGGAGCAATATGTTATCCAAAGAGGTATCTACCGAATAGGCTATTATTTTGATGGTGCTGTATCCAACCAACCTGCATTTTCCAGTTACCGGGCTTCCATGTTAAATGCTACGGCTTTCAATCCTATTCAGGATAGCCGCACATTGATTTTGGAAAACTTCAGAGCGTATAACTTTATTGCAGGTGGGTTACGCAATGTATTTCTGGTAAACAAAAACATTGATGTTCGATTAGAAGGCTATTTTTTTAAGCCCTTGCAGGCACTCTCTGAAGGAACCAACCAGGAAACAGTATTTACTACTGATATTAACGAGGTATACTTTGCTGCATCGGCTAACGTAATATTAAATACAACCGTGGGTCCTGTTAGTTTATGCGTAAACTATTATGATGACAAAGAAAATCAACTCGGTGTGCTTTTACATATTGGCTTTCTTCTATTTAAGAAAACCTCTTTAGAATAACATTTGCCATGCCCTCTCTGATTTTGAAAGCATCCTCCGTCAATAAGATTTGATAAGCAGCTGTTTATTGTATTTCAATTTTTAAGTATGTTTATAAAGAAATGATATCAAATGCCGCAGTTGAACCACACTAGTATGAAAGCGCTTTTCTTTTTAATCACGATGTCTATTAGTTTTCAGGGTATCGGCCAGCTTTACGATACACTTTACTATGCGGAAGGAAAAATCAGCAGCGCAATAACAAATGAGCCAATACAAGCTCGCATAACATACCAAAGCCTGCCTTATGGAAACAGAGTTGGTTTTCAATCCGGCACTTCTTTCTCTTTCCCGCTTTTTGATAAAGAAAAATATTCAATAACGATAGAGGCTCCGGGTTTTGCCCCTTCAAAATACATGCTCGATCCTGCCGAAGCCAACAGCGAGCGTAAGGTGATTAAAGATATCGTATTGGGGCTTCCTGCCACGGCATCGCAAATCGCTGAAAGCACGCACACAGTGGGTAAATTAATGCGTTTGGATAATGTGATTTTCCAGGCAGGCAGTGCTAAAATTGAAAACACTTCTTATGCCGAATTAAATGACGTAGTAAGTATGATGCAGAAAAATCCAAAGATGATCATACAGCTCGAAGGACATACTGACTATGCAGGTAGTGCCAAGTTGAACATGAAACTTTCGGAAGATCGCGTCACTTCAGTAAAAAATTATCTGACCACCCAGGGCATCAATAAAAACAGAATCAAGACGAAAGCATTTGGTGGCACTGAGCCGCTAAGCAGAGAAGACAATGAAGAAGCCCGCAGATTAAACAGAAGGGTTGAACTGCGTATACTTCAAAATTAACGGGCCGCTACCACAGATTGATTATTCTGTACAAAAGGAAGTATCGGTTTTATTATGCTCTTCTTATCGGATTCCGATAAATCGCTATTTGCTACTGATTTCAAAACTAGCTCCGCCAGTTCATTAATACGCGGTGAATTATATATGCGTACTGATTTTTTCAATGCTATTACACATTCTTTATAACGCTGATCATTGAACGCAATAACCGCTTGATTATAGTAAAGCAAACCTACTAATTGCTGCGGCTGAATGGTCCGATATAAATCCAGCGAATATTCATAGTAGTACTTATCACTGGCTGCGGCAGTCAAACTGTTTTCGCTATAATGCTTGATTCTATTATTTATCTGCGATGCGCCAGTAACAAACCCATTCGCTTTGTCAGTAGATTCGAGTAAAATTCTGCTGGTGCTGGTTTCCACAATTAAAAAAATGTGATAATTCGTTTCGATGATCTGGTATTGATAATCAAAATGAGTTAACAACACACTTAAAAAACTGGTGGCTGTAAGACAATCATATTTCCCATTATTCAGCAATTCAGGAAATTGAGCGTATGCCTGATAAGTCTTTAAAAATCGCTTGTGTGTTTCACGAAACGCGAAATGGATAAACTCCTCATCGGATTTAACCCTGGCTTTCTTATGCTGAAGATCTTCAATGAAGGCGTTTAGTGCAGAGCTTTCTTTACCTGACTGCTTATCGGGAGCGGTTTCCATCAATGCACTGAAACTTTGAAGTGGTTGACCGACTGCGGCAACACCAATCACGCACACGAAAATGGCCAGAAACAAGCCCCTCATAACTATTTCTTAATCTTGATAACATAAAGATAACATTAGGATAACATTAGGCAAGGCCTAGTAACATAAAATTAACATTGAAAATAGGCCTTAAACGACCATAATGAGCAAGATTTAATGGCCCTTAGCCCCTATAAAGATGAAAATCGCTGTTAGATTGATGAATTCTGTCTTCAGAAGAAATACAAATTTCGATGAGGGCTTTTAGCTGACGGGCAGCCGGACTAAGTTTTACGGGAACCTATAATTATCAAATGAGGGTGATTTCACCCTGCTATTTCAGACATTCTCTTGGGCTTATGTACGGTTGAAATTTTCACAGACCAAGCTACATCTCTAGCGGCTTTTCATACACGTCATATTCAATCCCAATACTAATGTGTTAGTTAATTGCCCTCAATGAAATTCAAATAAGAATTTAAATGCTTTCTCGTTTGTTAACTGATTAACAACGCCAATGGCCTTGCATTTTGTAACTTTGAGGTGTTTCTAATTTATAATCATATATCATGAAAGCGTTAAAGAAAATACTGATAGGAGTAGGTTTGTTTTTAGTCATACTGGTAGCTGCAGCATTTATCATTCCTGTGGTGTTTAAAGACGATATCAAAAAAGCTATCGATAAAGAGTTGGCAAAAAACATTAATGCCGATGTCTTATTCGATGCCAATAATTTTGATCTCACTCTATTCCGAAACTTTCCGAACATCACAATTGAAATAAAAGAACTGGGGGTGTTCAATCATGCTCCCTTTGATGGTGTTGCGCTTTTTGTGGTTGATGAACTGGCCGTTGAACTTAATCTCAAAGATGTATTATTTGGCGACCAGCTGAAGTTAAAAGGAATTACGTTGGTAAAACCACAAATAGACATCCGTGTGCTTAAAGATGGTCGCGCCAATTGGGACGTTACCTATCCCTCCGCGGAAACAACAGCGGTAGAAGAAGAAGCCACTTCATTTTCATTCGAAATTGAATATTGGAAGATACAGGATGGCGACCTTATTTATGACGACCAGTCTATTCCCTTTGCAATGTCTTTGAAAGGTTTGAATCACACTGGTAATGGAAACTATAATGAAAAACTCTTTGATCTTAACACTAAGTCAATTGCCGATTCTGTCACAGTATCATACGATGGAGTTGAATATGTAACAAATAAAATGGCAACCATAGACGCTGTGATTGAAATCAGTGAAGACTATTCGAAATATACATTCAAA
>JALOMN010000162.1 GCA_025455445.1 Cyclobacteriaceae bacterium | reverse complement strand
TCTTTGATGGCAATGCAAGGCCATTATGCGAGCGTTTGATTTTTATCGACCATGCAGAACAATTGCAAATCAATATTTCAGGATTGAAAGAATCCTACCAACCCCGTGAAAAGGTAGAATTTGAAATCGAAACTAAAAATGAGAAAGGCGAAGCGGTGCCCGCGCAACTTTCATTAAGCGCATTAAACATGAATGAAGTGGCCATTGACCCTTACGATAAAAACATCAGCAATTACCTGCTACTTGCATCTGATTTGAAAGGCCATATCGAATCGCCCGATTATTATTTTGATTCAAAAAACACTGACCGCTACGCCAAGCTCAATTTATTGTTGTTAACCCAGGGGTGGTCGCGATTTGACTGGAATAAAATTCTAACTAATCAATGGCCTGAACTTCCGCACTATGTGGAGAAGGGAATTAACATTCAAGGCACCATTGTGGATGATCTTAACCGCAAACCAGTGGATGGTGGTAAGGTAACTTTTTTTACAACCAATAATTTAACTGACATTTTAGTGGCGGCCGTGGGTAAAAATGGTCGGTTTATTTTTGATGATGTAGTCTTCTATGATTCTTCACAGGCCGTGTTGCAGGGTGAGAATAAAAAAGGCAAAAACTTCGTGCTGCTCGAAGTAGATGACCTTTGGCCAAAAGAAAAAAGTAATTATAAAACACCTGAATTAACCGGTGAGTTGAATGCCTATGAACGAACACTTATCGCCAAAGGCAGTGAACGCAGAAAGATTGATTCTTCTTATCAATTCGAAGGCAAAACCATCATGCTGGAAGGTGTGGAAGTGGTCGGAAAAAAAATTGATGCCGACCAGGAAAAACGTGTATACATGGGTGCCAGTAAAACCATTCGTGCCGACAAAGTTTTAGGAAGTCAATACATGTTACATCCGTTGGAGTTACTACGCGGCACTGCTGGCATTCGCCTGGTTCCTAACCCACCCGGCTATGATATCACCATCAGAGGCGTAGGCACATTCGGAGCCGGCACGCAACCCCTGATTATTCTGGATAACGTGCCAATTGACATCAGTATGTTGAACACCATACCGGTTTCATCGATCAGCAGTGTGGATGTATTCAGAGGTGCGGAAGCAGCTGCATTTGGCTCGCAAGGTGCCAATGGCGTAATCGCCTTTTTTACTAAGCAGGGAAATGGAATTGTAACACCTCCTAAAGGCGTATTCACTTTCAACTTTGTGGGGTATCATGCCGCCCAGGAATTTTATTCACCAAAATACGATGTGCAAAAGCCAGAACACGTAAAGCCAGATTCAAGAGTAACTATATTCTGGCAGCCAATAATTAAAACCAATGCCGAAGGAAAAGCATCTGTTAGTTTTTATAATCCCGATCCGGAAACTGCTGTTCACATACAAGTGGAAGGCATGACCATTTATGGGTTGCCGGGTGTGCAAAAAACTGGTTATCAGATTAGAAAATAATTTAGTTACTATCAACTTAGCAAAGTTGATAAACTCTAACTTTAACTCATGAACACACATCACCATCATCATGGTCCGGAAGAACATTTTCAAAGCTCAGAGAAAGTAAGGGATTTTGTGATTGGCATGAGCGATGGTCTCACGGTGCCTTTCGCTTTAGCAGCAGGGCTAAGCGGTGCAGTAGACTCGACTGATATTGTGATTACTGCGGGCCTGGCAGAAATTGCTGCAGGCTCTATCGCGATGGGTCTCGGTGGCTACCTGGCCGGTCGCACAGAGATTGAACATTACGACTCAGAAGAACGAAGAGAATACGATGAGGTAGAAAATAAATTCGAAGTAGAAATTCAGGAGACAAAAGATATCTTCAAAGACTATGGCATCAGTGAAGAACTGCAGGATCGCATCGCCCGCGAAATGTCAAAGAATCCAAAAAAGTGGGTCGACTTTATGATGCGTTTTGAACTTGGGTTAGAAAGGCCTGATAAAAACAGAGCGCATCAGAGCGCCTTTATTATCGGCATCTCCTATATCATTGGAGGGTTGATACCACTCAGCGCTTACTTTTTTACAGAATCAACACAAACCGGATTGATCAATTCTTCCATCATCACGCTTATCTGTTTAGTTGTTTTTGGCCTTGTGAAAAGTAAACTAACCGGACAACCATTATTTAAGGGAGCGATGCGTGTAGCCCTCGTGGGAGCTGCGGCTGCGGCTGCTGCATTTGGTATTGCTAAGTTGTTGGTGTAGAAGATTAGTTCACAAGATGCTCCTCAAGACTTAGATTCTAGATTCTCGATGCTAGATTCTGGATGCTACTTCTTGCTTGCATTAAAAAGTTTTTCCTTCTCTTCTTTGGTTAAACTTTCATAGCCACGGTCGGATATTTTATCGAGTATCGCATCAATCTCATCTTGCGAAGCTTTTGATTTGCTGGCCGGCCTTGCGGTGTTACTTTCCTTTGATGCAGAGGCTGTGCTACGGTAAGTCACTTTTACTTTAGGTTGTGATGTAAACAATCCACGTATCCACGACAAAGTAGCTGTAATCCAACTTCCCCAGTTAACTCCTACCTGAAGTTGTTTGATATAAATATATCCCATCAGAGCACCACCAAGGTGTGCCACATTTCCACCGGCATTATTACCGATTGAACCAATGAAAGAAATCACGATATATATTAAGGCGATGTATTTGATTCGAACCGGGCCAATAAACAATAGAAAAAAAGTATAGTCAGGCAACAATGTGGCTGTGGCAACCAAGGTGGCATATACCGCTGCTGATGCGCCCACCATGCCATGAACAGGAATTCGTTCTGTATAAAATGGTATGGTATTATAAACCAGTAAATAAGAAACTCCACCGGCAATCGCGCCTAAAATGTAGAGCGCAATCAATTTATCACTACCGAGGTATTCAATAAATAGTTTTCCAAACCAATAGAATACCAGCATATTGAATAGAATATGAAATATACTGGTAAGGTCATGCACGAATGCATACGTAAGTATGGTCCATGGTTTGGCTAAAAATGAACTGATGGGTGCCGGTATTGCCACCTGGGCATGAATTACTTCAAAAATATGGCTATAGCCCGATGCGGTGGTAAATACATAAAATACGGCAAGCGTCAAAAAAACCACTACGTTGATGATGATCAACTGTACGTGAGAATGATTAGGCTTCTGAAATGCGTTTTTAAATTCTTCAAACACGATATTTCTTCCGTTTTGATTTACTGAAAAGTAACAGAATTATTTCACAAAAGTTACCAGTCCCGGTTCTTACCCTGGCTCTGCCAAATCTTAATAATAACAAAACCAACGAATGCTCCGCCAAAGTGTGCAAGATGCGCTACCTTCCCGCTACGGTCCAATGCATAGGTGATAAATCCCATAAGAAATACCATGTACTTTGCTTTGATGGGAATAGGGGGAAATAAAAGCATCAGTTCCATATTTGGAAACAACAATCCAAAGGCCATCAAAATTCCATAAAGCGCACCGGAAGCACCCAGCATGATTCCACCTGTTCCTCCTACTATCAAGTTAACAATTGCATAAATGACACCCGCACCAATTCCAGTAGCCAAATAAAAGAACAGGAACTTTTTATCTCCCCAATAATGCTCGAGAATAGGAGCAAACGATGCAAAGGCGAGCATGTTAAATAAAATATGCATGAAACTCTGCGTAGAATGCGCAAACATGTAGGTAAAGAATTGATAAGGTCTAAAATATTCAGAACCAATGTCAAATAACGCCAGCAAATAGGTTGTTACTGGAAACAACATTTGCACTAAATAAACCACAACATTGATTATTATAAGATTCCTTTAAACATGGAATGAATTTAACGGGTAAAGTAACTTTCTATCTTAGACGTTTCAAACGTAAAAAATGTTGGGCGGCCTTCCGGAGAAAAATTAGGTTTCGTGGAGGCAAATAAACCACTTACTATTGCATTAATCTCTTCTGCCTCTAATTTCTGCCCTGCTTTTACTGAAGTACGCCTCGCCAGCGCCATCGCAAGTTTGTCAGGCAGCGGCACCTGAAGTTCGGCCTGGTTCTTTTTAAATTGTTCCAATAATCCCTCGAAGAGTTCTTTTTCACTTGCGCTCACTCCTGCCGGAACTCCGGAAATCAACAATGCATTTTTTCCAAAAACTTCAAAGCGAAAGCCCAGTGCAAAAAGTTCATGCTCTACTTCCATTATCAACGCGAAATCGGAAGGACTTAGTGTTATCGTTTGTGGAAATAAGCTCTGTTGACTATTGCCTGAACCACTGCGCAATCGCGCCATGTATTTTTCAAACAACACTCGCTCATGAGCAGCCTGTTGATCAATAATCATCAACCCTGATTTGGCCGCACGCACAATATAAGAATCCTGAAACTGAAACATAGGCGCTGCTTCTGGCACCGATTCAATTTTTGGATCCTGGTTCATGGCACTTTCAAAGCGAAGTGTTTGTGGAGGCTCGGTATTTGAAAATAACCTGGAATCCGCAGGTCTTTCATCAAATAATTTTTCCCAGTTCTGCAGGTTAGAACGCTTTAATGAGTTGCTGAACTGCTCATCGAAATAATCATCCTTTGCAGGTCGCTGTTGAAGCTTATCCACAATATTAATATCAGCCTGAAAATCAATTACCGGTGCCAGGTTATGAATACCGAGTGCTTGTCTTACCGCAGATTTTACTACGGCATACACCGCGCGTTCATCATCAAATTTTATTTCGGTTTTGGTAGGATGCACATTTACATCGATGTGCCTGGGGTCTATTTCAATAAACAGCACATAGAATGGAAAATTGCCTTCCGGCAACAATCCTTCAAAAGCTGCAGTCACCGCGTGATTGAGATAATTATTGCGGATATACCGGTGATTAACAAATATGAATTGTTCACCACGGGTTTTGCGTGCCGATTCGGGCCTTCCAACATATCCTGTTACGCGCAATAAATCAGTTTCTTCTTTGCAGGGGGCCAACTGATTTTGAAAAGATTTTCCGAAGAGAGACACGATGCGTTGGCTGAGCTTTGCCGGAGGAAGCTCATAAATCAGCTCATCACTGTGATATAGCGAAAAAGCAATCTCATGATATGCCAGGGCCAGTCGCTGAAATTCTTCAATGACGTGCCGCATTTCAATCGGGTTCGATTTTAAAAAATTTCTTCGCGCAGGGATGTTAAAAAATAAATTCTTCACACTGATGCTGGTGCCCTGCTCACACGCTATCGGCTGTTGCATTTTTACTTCCGATCCTTCCACCAGTATTTGTGTTCCCAACTCTTGCGATGCCTGTCGTGTTTTTAATTCAAAATGTGATACTGCGGCAATAGAGGCCAGCGCTTCACCGCGAAAGCCCATCGTACGCAGGGTAAACAAATCTTCAGCTTTGCGAATTTTTGAAGTGGCATGACGCTCCAGACTCATTCGTGCATCCGTTTCACTCATGCCGAAGCCATTATCAATTACCTGAATCATCGATTTGCCGGCATCCTTTACGATTAATTTTATGGAAGTAGCGCCCGCATCAAGTGAATTTTCAATGAGTTCTTTAACAGCTGAGGCAGGGCGCTGCACCACTTCACCGGCCGCGATTTGGTTGGCAATAGAGTCAGGAAGTAATTGAATTATATCAGGCATGCAGAAGAAACCTTTCTATCGGCTCTTAAATTTCAGGTAAAGATAAAACGGTACAAATAGCGCCAGCAGATACAATGCAGAACGTCCGAATTCTAAATAGGCAATTATAAGTACAGTTAGAAATAACAGAATAAATAGTCTAATCATGGTTGCGCTTCCACCAAAAGAAGGTTTGCTGCGTTTACGCGCTGCCTGAAAAGATCCTGCAATGCGCGTGCGATAGCCTTGTGTAACTTCTTCGTTGAGTATTCCCTTTTGCCTGTCAAGTTCTTGCTTTATACGATTTTCACGCTCCTGAATTTCTTCCTTCAAAGGATCATAAAAGCGTGGCCTGTAACTAAAGCGTTGGTGCTGCGGAGATTTTGTAAACAACGATATTAACTTCATGACTGAACTATTTTACCATCCTGAAATACATCAACTAATATTTAAATTTTCCCTTTCAACGTTATGTTTGTTGAATTAGGAACGCAAGAATCGTAAAATTACAAAAATCGAACGGCCTGATGGGTAAATTTGTTTTTCTCTCCTTTCTATTTATCATCATTTTTTGCCCGGGTTTCGCGCAAGACCGCAAAACGCACTGGGTAGATAGTGTTTTTAACACCTTGAATACCAACGAAAAAGCGGGGCAGCTGTTAATGATCCCGGTTTCTGCCTACAGCACACAAACTGAAAGGGAAGATTTGATTGATATTATTACTAAACATAAGCCTGGCGGAATATTAATCACACAAGGTGGGCCGCGAAGCACCGCACAACTCAACAACTCGCTGCAGTCAAAATCAGAACTACCCCTGTTAACGGCAATAGCCGGAGAATGGGGTCTTTCGCAAACATTGGATAGTGTAATGCGATTTCAACATGCTTTATTATTAAGTGCCGCAGGTGATGAAGAGTTAGTTGAACAAGTTGGACAAGAAGTAGCCCGTGAAATGAGGTTGTTGGGCATCCATCTCAACTTTGGCATTAATGCTGATATACATGCAGAGAAACAGACATATCCAAACACGCTGCGGTTCTTTGGCGATAATAAAGATCGCGTAGCCAACAAAGCATTACTTTTTCTAAAGGGTTTACAACAAGGCGGTGTGCTTAGCGCTGCCATACATCCTGCAGGAGGAATCTTACATTATACAGAAAAAAATGATTCTACTTTTCAACTTACCAGCACAGGGTTAGATAGTCTGGGGTTGTTTCCCTACATGAAACTTGCCGAGGGTGGTTTAACGGGAATCTTAACTCCCAACCTCCATACAGAAATAACCGACAGTGACTTCACTGCAAAAAGCACACATCTTTTTACGAGTGAAGTAATTAAAAAAGAACTGCGTTTCAGAGGCTTGGCTTTTGCGGATATCAATTATCTCAATACACTGTTTGGCGAACACAAAGAAGGCGAACTGGAACGGCTCGCGCTAGCAGTAGGAAATGACATGTTAATTAACCCCACTGATGTTTCTTCAGCCATCAAAAAAATTTCGCAGGCAGCCAGATCCAAAAAACAAGTTGAATTGCTGTTAAATGAAGCCGTGCGCAAAATTCTGGAAGCAAAATATGATGCCGGCCTTGCACAATGGAAACCTTTGAACACAGATAATCTTTATAATAAACTAAATTCTGCGGAAGCTAAACTCCTCAAGCATCAGGTATCAGAAGCCACCGTTACGTTGCTTGCCAATAAGAATCAATCGATACCCATCTTGCATCTTGAGAACAAGAAATTTCTTTCGATCAGTGTAGGCAAAGAAGATCAAAATGAATTCACACGCTATTTATCAAAGTATGCATGGTTTGAGCATCGCTCCATACGACTCGCTGCAGACATTAATACAATTAAAAACAAAGTCTCCACGGCCGATGTAGTGGTGATCGGAATATTTCCAAACGCATCTTCGATATTGAAAGAGGTATCAGCTTTCATTCAAACTCTACCTGCAAAAAAAGAAGTAATTGTAGTGCACTTCGGCAATCCACAAGAACTAACCTACTTTGAAAATAGCTCGACCTTACTGGCCGGATATACTGACACTGACCATATTCCTAAAATGGCAGCACAGATAATTTTCGGTGCCATGCCTGCCAAAGGAAAATTGCCGGTTACAGTTTCATCTTTTAAAGAAAGTGATGGACTGGAAACAAAAACCATTACAAGGCTAGCTTATTCTTTACCTGAAGCAGTGGGCATCGATAGTAAGACACTTACACAGATTGAAAAAATTGCACTTGAAGCAATTGAAATGGGTGCTACCCCAGGCAGCCATGTGCTGGTGGCAAAAGATGGAAAAGTTGTGTATGAACAATCAAACGGATGGCTCACCTATCAAAATAAGGTGGCTGTTTCAGAGGAGACCATTTACGATTTGGCTTCGGTAACAAAAGTATCGGCAACGTTGCAAACGGTGATGTTTATGCACGAGCGCGGTATTATCGACATCAACAAAAAAATGTCGGTCTATTTGCCAGAATTGAAAAATTCAAACAAGAAAGATTTTACCATCAAAGATATTCTCACGCACCAGGCAGGACTATGGCCATTTTTACCTTTCTGGAATGAAACCGTAAAAAAAGGAGAGTTTCTGCCTATTTATTATAGTTCGGCCCGCAATAATGAGTATCCTTATCCAGTGGCCGATGGATTGTTTGCACATAAATCAATGAAAGACAGTTTATGGAACTGGATTATCAAATCAAAGGTGCGTGAAAAAGTTGATCGCACACCCTATGACTATCGCTATAGCGACATGGGCTTTTATATGTTGCAACATCTGGCCGAAAAAATGCTCAATCAGCCCATGGAAGATTTTCTGGATCAAAATTTATATGAGCCCCTGGGTGCATATACATTGGGCTTTCTTCCTTTAACTAAATTTCCTTTCAACAGAATTGCTCCTACCGAAGAGGATGTGCTTTTTCGTAAAAAATTATTGGTTGGCTATGTACATGACCAGGGCGCGGCCATGCATGGCGGGGTTGCCGGTCATGCCGGATTATTTAGTACTGCCAATGATCTTGCAAAACTTGGGCAAATGCTTTTACAAAAAGGAACCTATGGTTCAGAAACGTTCTATCGACCTGAAACCGTGGACATTTTTACTACCAAACAATTTGAGCCCAGCAGGCGTGGCCTGGGATGGGACAAACCAACACCCAGCGACTGGAATGGCCCAACAACCTTGTTGGCGTCCAACAAAACCTTTGGTCATACCGGATTTACAGGCACCTGTATTTGGGTCGACCCCGAATTTAACCTCGTATTCATATACCTATCAAACAGAGTGCATCCGGATATGAACAACAATAAACTAATT
>JALOMN010000161.1 GCA_025455445.1 Cyclobacteriaceae bacterium | reverse complement strand
GATGGAGATAATAAAATTGTAGCCCTCGATAAAACCGGAAAAAGGCTGCAATAGCAGCAACATTCAGAAGATTATTTTTTCAATTCTGTCAGTACGTTTTGGCTTTATATGCTTCGATTTCTGAAACTACCACGCGATTATTTTTTCGGTTGATATCGGCCATGCGTAAGCTCGGATCTATCTCTACACTTTCTACTTCACTTAATTTTCTTCCGATACTGAGCGTATAAGTAGGATTCACCCACGGCCAGGTTTCTGAATCGGTCCGTTTTATGGTTTTATTTTCAATCATTTTATTGCCCATTAACTCATTCATGGGAATATAGAATAATTCTTTCGTGCCATCTTTATAGGTAACCATCAAATCAATCGGCATTGGAAATTCTCCAACGCGTTGTAACGTTACCATTCCGATTCCATCCTTTTCAATGATGTTGCTGATGCCATAATCAATGCGCTTGGTGGTTTGAATCCAATAGCGATAGTACCAGTGCAATTGCAAACCCGATTCTTTTTCCATTATCCTGAGAAAATCATTTGGTTCAGGGTGTTTCATTTTCCACGTATTGTAATAGCGCTTAAAGCCTTTGTAAAAAATATCATCACCTATCAGGTATTTTAGCTGATGAAGAAAAACAGCGCCCATGCTATACGCAGCAGTGCCGTATGCGCGATTGCTGGTAAAATGATCTGAATGTTGACTAGCCGGTTCCTGCAGTCCGCTATTAACCAGGCTGAAATAACTGTTGTAGTTATCTGCATGCGTTATTGGCTCACCAAAAATAGTGTTGAGAGCTTCTTCGCTGGCAAAATCGGTAAAGCCTTCATCCATCCATGCATACAGTGATTCATTTGATGCCAGTGTCATTTGGTACCAGCTGTGCGCTACTTCGTGTGCCATCACACCGTTCAATCCTGCCTGACTGCCTTCACCTAAAATCAATGTGCACATTGGGTATTCCATGCCTCCATCTCCACCTTGGATAATCGAGTAGGTATCGAATGGATATTTACCGAACTGTTTATTCAAATGTTGAAAAACTTTCACGGCCACTTCTTCCATGTTTTTCCAGGTAACAGATGTTTTATCATTTTTTTGGTAGAAGAAATGTAATTCAGGTCCGTTAGGAACCTGCATTCTGTCATGTGTATAATCAGGGTCAGCCGCCCAGGCAAAGTCAATCACATCTTTTGCTACAAAATGCCAGGTCAGATTTCCATTCGGTCTCTTCACGCTCATTCCTTTATTTTCATAACCATGACCAATTGCCTCCGGGTTTTGAAGTTTTCCGGTTCCGCCAATCACAAACTTCGGGTCGATCGTAATCTTCACATCAAAGTCGCCCCACACGCCATGAAACTCGCGTGCTACATATTGATAGGCATGCCATCCCTGGAAATCATATTCTGCCATTTTCGGATACCACTGTGTCATAGAATAGGAGATACCTTCGCGGTTATTGCGTCCCGATCTTCTTATTTGTATAGGAACTTGCGCTTCGAAATTCATATCGAACACCGCTTTTGTTTTTGGTAGCATCGGCTTTGCCAATGTTACTTCCAGAATTGTTCCGTTTACCTTATATGTTACTGCTTTGTTGTCCTGCTTTAAAGAAATGATATGCTGATATCCGATTTCGTTCTCATTTAATTTTGAAATACGGTCGCGCACGCGCGCATCGGGGTCAGGCAGATTGCGTGAGCGCACATCCATCATGCTGCCCGGCTGAAATGCATTGAAATATAAATGGTAATACACTTTAGTGAGTGTATCCGGAGAGTTGTTATAATACACCAGCTTTTGAGTGCCGTCTAAACGATGGGTTTCCGTATTTAATTTTACATCCATTGAATATTCTACGCGTTGTTGCCAACGAAAGTCCTGGCTCATCACAGCAATTGAAATCAGTGCAAAAAGCGAAAGCAGTAGATAATGTTTCATGATCTTTTCAAATAAGTTTTGAAAAGTATTGAAATCCGAACGTTAAACAAATTGATTTTATAAGATTGGATTAAAACTGAATCCGTTTGGAGATTGTGGCGGAGATATAACCTGCATTGGTTAACTCAAGATTTTCGCCCGGCAAGGCTTTCGGTATGTTGTAGGTATAGCTGATCATAAAAAACCAGCTCTTCACCGTGATGGAAACAGGTGCTACAAACGAATAATTCAGTACACCAAATTCTGTGGTAGTTTCTTCGTAATATAAAGGCAACCCTCTTCGTATTCTAATCAATGCACCTGCAAGCGTTTTTGAATATGGAACATATTGGGTGATTTGTTCACTACCCAACAACACGGCAACCGTGGGAAAAAATGAAATGCGCGTAATTTTACCAAGATTTCGTTTTTGAAAATTATACATCACGGAAGGTGTGATGCGGTGGGCTTGTTTTTCGCCAAAATAAAATTGATAGTCGAATCTGAATGTGAAATTCTTTACATCAAAAAAATTGTATAGGCCAATGTTGTCCTTATAGGGAATGGAAACGAGGTCACTCGTTTCAGAATAAAAAAAGTGACCATATTCGGCCATCAATGCCCACCACGGTGTAATGCTTTTCAGATAACCCGCGCTGGCCACGGTGAGATAATAATTGGGTTCATAGTTTTTACTCCAATATCCGGTTGCGTCTGCGTATAACCCCGACTTGTGATAATAGGCAATGCCGGGGGCAAGCCCAAATTGGTTGAAGCCCAGGGTGCGACTGTTAGCTACAACATTGCTGTTATAGCCCAGTCGTGTTACCAGTTGTGATTTTAATGATGGCTCCGGAAGGTTTATCAGACTGTCGATGAGCAATAAAAATTGTGAACTATCGCCACTGGCGAGAATAGAATCTAGTTCGATTATATAACGATCGTTTTTTAGTAAAACCGAATCAGCTTGCTGACCGCGCACTGCAGTCACACAAGCCGACCATAATACGATTGCGGCAAAAGTGCCCCGGTTCCACACAGGATTGAATTAATTTCGTTTCAACTGCTGATTTCGCTCACGGATGGTTTCATTTCGTTGCTGCATCATTCTGCGTTGTTCAATTTGCTGCAGTATAATTCGCTGAAAGTCACCCTCGGCTTTGCGCAAATTTAACATCTGTTGTGCAGTAATTACTTTCATTAAGCGTCCGGAGTAATCTTTTTCCAGGTCAAGTTCACGCTGCTTTAACTCAAGACCGCGCTTTACCAACTCTTCCTGTTCACGCTCAGTAGGTTTTTGACCATTTAACTCGTTGCGTGATTTGGCAAACTCCATTCTTATTTCTCTGCGTTTATCTGAAAACTCGCGATATACTGGCCAGAATTTTTCAGCCTGCTCAGGCGTAAGCCCAAGTTTATCTGAGATGTAGGCGATGCGCAGATTTTTTATGCGCTCCTGCGCTTTAGGATCCATGGCGGATTGATCGGTTACATCTTGATCTTGCGCAGTGGCAACAAATACAGATGCAATCAGAAATAGTACTAATGTCAATCGTTTCATAGTCTTACTTGTTTTCAGTGTCATAAATAAATTCCTCTTCAATCTGATCTAACTCGCTTTCTGAAATTGGTATGGATGAATAAATCGTTTCTTCCAATTCATTAAGGTCAGTTTCACTTAATGTTACTTCATCCAATAGATACTCCACCGGTATTTCTGAATTTTCTATATAGGCCAGCAATTGTTCGGTTTGGATTTGATTCAACTGATCTTCAAAGGAAGAAGCAGTCTGAGAATTCCACCAGATAATCCCGACAAGGAAAAGTGATGCGATTGAAAGCGCATATTTAAATACCGGCAATTGCCAGAATGCAGGCTCCGGCTTGGCTATCCTTGCTTGAATTACCGAAGGAAGTTTATCGAAATACCCCTCCGGTACTTCAAAAATGTTTTGCTTCGGTATGTCTTCCAATTTTTTCATTTGCTCTATGACTATTTCAGTTTACAAAAGTTTAATCAGGCTGTTAAATAATCTTCAATTTTCTTCACCGCATGGTGGTAGCTTGCCTTCAGAGCCCCCACGCTGGTGCTGGTTATTTCGGCCATATCTTCGTAAGTAAGATCATCAAAGTACTTCATATTGAACACAAGTCGCTGCTTATCTGGTAGTTGAAGTAATGCTTTTTGAAGCTTTTTTTGAATTTCATCGCCACTCAGGTCGGTCGAGCTGTCGAGTTTGGCCGAAAGTTGCTGACCAATGTCTTCGATTGGTAAAAAGAACCTCTTCCGCTTTTTATTCAGAAAAGTCAGGCACTCGTTGGTGGCTATGCGGTAAATCCACGTGAAAAGCTGCGAGTCTTCGCGAAAGCTATCTATTGACTTATGTACTTTAATGAACACTTCCTGGGTGAGATCATCGGCATCGTCATGGTCGATAACCATTTTACGCACATGCCAATAGACGCGCTGCTGGTATGCGCGCACCAGCATGTTAAAGCCATAGCTCCTTGTGTCAGGATTCCTGATTTTGAAAAGAAGGTCCTTGTCGTCCAAAGGGGAAGTAGGTTAAAGTGCCACTTAGATAGTAAACACCCGTAAAGGTTTAACGTTCACGAAAATCTTTCTAATGTATCTACCAGTTTTTCAAACTGCTCTTTTGAGTGTGCCGGGAAGTTGGCAAAGCGCAGTTGTGCTTTTTTACTTTCTCCGTATCCATCGCCCGCCATCAGACCTTCCGCAGCAAGATATTGTGCTAAGCGCTTCGTATGCTCTCCGGTGTGGGCCACAATTACTGTTTTGGATTGGTGTGCCGGTTCGTTTACAAATGCGGGTGCAAGTTGTTGATTCTTCAATGCCTGGTATAAAATAGCTGCTTTATATTCTGTTTCCTTTCGGATGATTTGAATTCCCCTTCGCAGAAAATCTTCACATACTTTACCCAGTAAATAAATTCCCAACACGTTGGGTGTTTCCGGTGTCTGATTTTTTTTGGCGTGTTGCAGTAAGGAGGGAATAGTAACCCAAAACCTTTCTGCACAGAAAAAAACAATGAATCAATTTTACTGAAATCGTATTGCGGATAGGGGATAGAAGAAACGGAATCTACCACGATCAGTGCATCCTTATATTTTTCTTTGAACGAATGCACAAAATTCATGGGAAGTGAAACACCGGTGCTGGTTTCATTATGTGTGAGCGCGATCAACTCGACATCCTGTTCTATAGATTCGATAACAGAAAATCCTTTTCCTTGCGGAACCTCAAATTTTACAGGAGATTTTCCCAATTGCGCAGCGATTTCAAAATATCTTTTTGAGAATGCACCATTCACGTAATGCAGTGATTTATTAATCACCAGATTTTGAATGGATCGTTCCCAGATTTCAGTGGCAGAAGAAGTAAAGAAAACATGAAAACCCACGGGAACACCCAGCAATTCTTTTACACCTTCCGTAGCACGCTGTGAAATTCTTTCAAACTCTGAAGTGCGGTGCGACAAAGAGGGAATTCCTTCTTTGAAAGCTGCGCGCATGTGATCTTCTACTGTAAAATAAATTTGTGATGGGCCGGGTGTGAAGTTGACAATTCCTTTCGTATTCATAGCGATTACAAAGCTATTTCTAATTGAGCAGCAGGCAAATGGTAAGCACGTTTATTAGTAAAAAAATAGTTTTAAATCAATCAGATTATCCATTCAACAATTGCCTAATTTTACATCATAATTCCCACACGGATTTGGGACACGTTTGCTGAACCTAACGTTTAAACAATACCGAGTGAAGCGCTGGGACAAAATCAGGCCTCATGCTGACGGTAACGTCAGTACCTCGCCCTAAAAGCAGGATAACAGTGGAAGGTTGCGGCCGCAGTGCAGCTCAAAACTTGTCATTATGGGGTTCAGAAACCACCACCAGGTCCTGTGGGATTTATATTTTCCAAGAAGCCGGAATTAATAAGAACTAAAGGCCCACTATCCGCGCAATTAAGGAGTCGCTTCCTTAATCTTTTTAAAATAAAATTTCCATTCTCTACACTGCATTTATTCTAGGTATCCACTTGATTTGTACATTTATATAAATACGAGGGCTTCAAGTCTGGAAACTTTACTAAGAAGAAAAAAATGAAGAAGTACCAATCAGATAAAACTATTACACAATATGTGGTGCTAATCTTTTTTGCACTTACCGCTTGCGACCATCCGAAAATAAAGGATA
>JALOMN010000160.1 GCA_025455445.1 Cyclobacteriaceae bacterium | reverse complement strand
TTTTGAAGAAGCAAAACTTTTTCAGTTGTCAGAAATAATATTGAACTTGAACGTTAATTAGGATAACAGACCAAACTGAAAATTGAGGAAGCTATGAGGATATTTGTTCTGGCATCATTACTTAGTTTCTTTTCTGTGCTTGCCTGGGCACAGCAGGAGGAAACTGAATCTGATACGTTGTTACTCCCTGAGCCAACAGGTGAAATTTTACCTGCTGATTCCGTACCCGTTAGTTTATATATGTTGCCGGTTGAACTGGATTATATTCCAGGCAATGAAACCCCTGAATTACTGGCAGATCGTTTAAGTTGTATTCAGCAAACTATTCCGCTTACCTATAACCGCACGGTGCACGGATTTATTGATTACTTCACGGTGCGCAACCGTGAGTATACGCGCTCGATGCAACGCAAGCAGGACATGTTCTTCCCGCTATTCGAACAAAAGTTGAAGGAATATAATCTTCCGGATGAATTAAAATATCTTTCTATTATTGAGTCAGCCTTGAACCCCAAAGCGGTATCAAAAGCACGCGCAGTTGGTTTATGGCAATTTATGTCGGGCACTGGCCGATACATGGGCCTTCATTTAGACTGGTACATTGACGAGCGCATGGATCCTGAAAAATCAACCGATGCTGCGTGCCGATATCTTGCACAATTATATTCAATATTTAATGATTGGGAGCTTGCTCTGGCAGCATACAATTCCGGACCGGGCACTGTAAAAAAAGCAATACGCAGATCAGGTTATAAAAAAACTTTTTGGGAAATATACCCACACTTGCCAAGAGAAACGCGCTCTTACGTTCCGCAATTTATTGCCATGATTTATGCGATGAATTATGCCGAACAACACAACATGCTTGAATTGACCCGCGAAGAGTTACCTACTTACGATACACTGCAAGTCAAACAGTTTGTGCATTTCGAAAAACTTGCCGAATTGACCAACACATGCCTGGAAGATTTACAAAAATTAAATCCATCTATGCAACGCAATGTGGTACCCGAAAATGGAAAAGTTCATATCATGAAAATACCGTCACTGGCAAAGCAGAACCTTGAATTAAACCGTGTTGCCATTCTGGATTCGGTTTCGCGTTTTGGCAAGAAAGAAGCACAATTGCTGGCAACAAAATATTCAGGCGGAAGCACCGAAGGCCGTGAATTGATTTCATATCGTGTAAAATCCGGTGATGTGCTTGGCGGAATTGCCATGCGACATCGTGTGCGTGTGTCTGACATTAAATCATGGAACAATTTAAGAAGTGATAACATACATACAGGTCAACGGCTTGCCATTTGGGTGATACCTAGTCAACGATCCGTGGCCACTGCAAGCACAAAAACAGTTGCTCAGCCTGCATTATTATCACCGGATACCAAAACCTACACCGTGCAACCGGGCGATACTTTATGGGATATCTCCAGAAAGGTACCCGGCTTAACCGTAGAGAAAATCAAAAAACTAAACAACCTGAAAAGTAACAGCCTTCAGCCAGGACAAAAGTTGATTATCAGCTGAGAAAAAATAGATTTTAAGTGACGATTCCACCCGCGCTGAATTACATAGGATATCTTATTACAGTTTCATGAAATATATTCTTCCTCTTCTTTTTGCAGCGCTGCTCTTTGCTGGTGCTTGTTCCGATTCAAAAAATGAAAACTTACCGAACGCCACTGGTTTAACCGGTGATATTTTTATAATCATGGACTCCGCACAATGGAAAGGCCCCTTAGGTGATGTGATTGATTCACTCTTTCGAATTGAAATGGAAGGATTGCCGCGCGAAGAACCCATTTTTAAAATGCGCTGGATTGATCCGCGTAAACTAAACTTTGTATTGAAGCAACGGAGAAATTTGATTTTTGCAGTTACACTCGACAAGAAATCTACCGGAGCAGCTATGATCAGAAAGCTCTTTACTCCCGAATCAATTGAGCAAATTAAAATCAACCCCGAACTATTCAGTCAGAATTCGCAAAATGTATTTGCCAAAGGCCAGGAAGTAGTGTACCTGTTTTCACAAACTGAATCACAGTTGATAAGTCATATCCGAAATAACGGAAAAAAAATCATTGAATATTTTAACGTAAAAGAACGTGAACGCTTAACCTCCTCATTATATAAAGCAGGGCAGGTAAAAGGTGTACCGCAAATACTTCAAAAAGAATTTCAATGTGATTTGAAAGTACCGTTCGGATATAAACTTGTGCAAAACAATGATGAGTTTTTATGGATTCGACAAATAAATCCCAAAGATGACAAAGACGTGTTTATTGCCCGGAAAGAATATACATCACAGAAACAATTTGAACGCGATAGTTTAATACAATGGCGTGACCAGATATGCAAGAAATACTTATTTGCAGATCCCGAACGACTAGATACATACCTGCTCACCGAGGTAGAAGTACCTTATAAGCCTGTGCTGATGAAAGATGTATCATTCAATAAAAAGTTTGCTAAAGAAATTCGTGGGCTATGGCGCTCTAATAATTTTGCAATCGGAGGTCCCTTTCTTGCTTATGTACTGGTAGATGAAGGCACCAATACCCTGTATTATATTGAAGGGTTTACCATAAGCCCCGGAAAAGACCAGCGCGAGATCATGCGTGAGCTGGAAACCATCCTGCATACCTTTCGCACCAGCGAGCAAATTCCAGTTGCGGCAAAATGAATTGACCGATAGAGGATAACGACACATCATATATTCTATATTTGATGTGTAAAACTCATTTTCATCCGATAAGAATTAGTACCGAATTTAAAATCCTTCCCGATGTCTAATAAAATACGTAAACAAGACGCGCTTAACTATCATACACAAGGACAACCAGGTAAGCTTGAAGTGGTACCTACCAAAATGCTCAGTACACAACACGATCTTGCGTTGGCTTATTCACCCGGTGTGGCCGAGCCATGCAAAGAGATAGCAGCAAATAAAGAAGATGTTTATAAATATACTTCCAAAGGCAACCTGGTGGCCGTGATAAGCAACGGCACCGCGGTGTTGGGTCTTGGTAATATAGGCCCTGAAGCTTCCAAACCTGTGATGGAAGGAAAAGCGGTACTGTTTAAAAAATATGCCGGCATCGATAGCTTCGATATTGAAATTGATGAAAACGATCCTGATGCATTTATAAAAATTGTTAAAGCGCTGGAGCCAACCTTTGGTGGAGTGAATCTTGAAGACATCAAAGCACCGGAGTGTTTCAAAATTGAAACTGAACTTCGCGAACTGATGAATATTCCAATTATGCATGACGACCAGCATGGTACGGCAATCATATCAAGTGCAGCATTGCTCAATGCATTGGAGATAGTAGGCAAAAAAATTGAAGAGATCGTGTTGGTAGTAAATGGTGCCGGGGCTGCTGCTGTATCGTGCACGAAACTTTACTTCGCGCTCGGACTGAAAAAAGAAAATCTCATTATGTGCGACAGCAAAGGTGTAATAAACCTTCAGCGCGATAACCTCGATGAAAGTAAAAAACAATTTGCCACTACACGAAAAATTACCACCCTGCAGGAAGCAGTAAAAGGTGCAGATGTGTTTGTTGGACTTTCCGTTGCCGACATACTCACCCAGAACGATATTAAAGCAATGGCAGATAATCCGATTGTGTTTGCATTGGCAAACCCCAATCCGGAAATCGCATATGATCTTGCCAAGAAAGCAAGACCCGATGTAATTATGGGTACGGGACGATCGGACCATCCTAATCAGATAAACAACGTATTGGGTTTTCCTTACATCTTCCGTGGGGCACTGGATGTGCGAGCCACCGAGATTAATGAAGAAATGAAACTGGCTGCAGTGCGGGCACTAGCCGCATTGGCTCATGAACCCGTTCCTGATATTGTGTTTCAGGCATATGGTATTGACCGTATAGAGTTTGGCCGAGAATACCTGATTCCAAAACCTTTAGATCCACGCCTCATCACCAGGGTATCACCTGCCGTAGCTAAAGCTGCCATGGATTCTGGTATTGCCAAAAATCCAATTGCCGATTGGAATGTATATGAACAACAATTGCTCAAGCGAATGGGCATTGATCATAAATTAACTTCGCGCATTATTGATCTGGCCAAACAAAAACCCAAACATATTTTATTTGCTGAAGCCGATCATATAAAAATTTTAAAAGCAGCACAGATACTTCAGGATGAAAAAATTGCCTACCCCATTCTGCTTGGCAGTCGTGAAGAGATCGAAAAACTCATAAAGGAACACAGCCTGGAATTAGGTGAATGCAAAATCATAGATCCGCGTGAAGAAAAAGAACGGACAGAAAAATATGCGCATGCCTATCACCAAAAACGTCAGCGAAAAGGAATTACCTACAAAGATGCCTTGCGCATCATGCGCGATCGCAATGCCTTTGGTGCCATGATGGTGGAGTTTGGCGAAGCCGATGCACTGGTATCGGGCCTCACCAAAGATTATCCTAAAACCATACTTCCTTCCCTGCAAATTATTGGCATGGCTGAAGGAGTAAATCGTGTAGCGGGCATGTACATTATCATGAATAAAAAGGGCACATTTTTCTTTGCCGATTGCACAGTAAATCAAGATCCTACTGCAGATGAATTGGTGGAGATAATAGGATTAGCGGCAAGTGGTGTAAAGTTTTTTGATCTGGAACCACGTGTAGCCGTGTTGAGTTATTCAAACTTTGGAAGCAGCAAAGGTGACATCCCAACTAAAACACGCGAAGCGGTGAAACTCGCCAAAGCAAAATATCCTAAGCTCATTCTTGATGGCGAAATTCAGGCAAATGTGGCCTTTGATGTAGAACTGCAACGCGAGATATATCCGTTCAGCGCGTTGGCAGACAAAGGCGCCAATACACTGATCTTCCCTAACCTGGCTGCCGGAAATATCGCCTATAAATTGCTGATGGAAATTGGCGGAGCGGAAGCAATTGGCCCGATACTTTTAGGAATGAAAAAGCCAGTTCATATTCTGCAATTAGGCAGCTCGATACGCGACATTGTAAACATGGCTGCGATTGCTGTAGTAGATGCGCAGTTGCACGAAAAAAACGAACATCTCTAAGAACCCACTTACACGAGTACCGCTCTGTATTTTGCCGGATTGGAAAGAATATGACCAATGCCTTTGCTCACT
>JALOMN010000159.1 GCA_025455445.1 Cyclobacteriaceae bacterium | reverse complement strand
TATTTTAGGTGGCGCCAGTCCGGCAACCTATATCCGCGATTTTGCAGGCGCGCAGCAAAGACGCACCTGGTATCCGGTGGCATTAGCCGAAAAAATGGCTGGCCGCAACATCAATGAAGCTGATAGTCCTGATATTTTTGCCCAGTTCAATAGTGCATATCCTAATTGGTATTTTGGCACTGATGGTATTTCTCAAGCCGGTAAAACGGATTTAGTATCAGTAGTGATGCATGAAATTGGTCATGGTTTAGGCATTACCAAAGCATATGAAGTGGAAGGTGATGTCGGGCAGATTTCTCCGTTCTTTTCTCCGTTGCATATGATCTATGATCACTTCCTTGAAAATAACTCAGATAATAACCTGGTTCAGAGTTTTGTTCCGCCTTCTACAACACTTAAGGTACAGCTAACGGCTGGCATCTTATTTTTTCGCACACCTCAACTTGAGAGAATATCTGTTACCAACGATAATCGCGCGAGAATTTTTGCGCCTGATCCATTTCAGGGAGGATCAAGCATTGCCCATCTTGATGAAGTTTTCTATAACGGCACAGCTAATTCTTTAATGACACCTCAGATTGGTACTGCCGAAGTAATACAAAATCCCGGCCCGATAGTGATGAAAATGCTGGCTGATATGGGATGGGTGAATACACGAATCATTCACACCCGGTTGCCTAATACTGAAGATCAGTTAAATCCTTATCTGGTAACTGTGCAGTTAAGAGCCGATCAACTGAATGGATATAACTATAATGCCAGTGAAGTGAAGTTGCATTACACCAATGATGGAACCAATTTTACAGTAGTACCCATGACGGCCACCGCCAATGCAAATGAATTTTCCGGAGCCATTCCACCTGCAGGCGCTGGTCCGTTAAAACAATATGGTTATTATATTTCTGTAAAAGATAATTTAAATCGCACCATTTTAAATCCCGGCATACTTACAGAAGATGGTAAACAGCCCGTGAATGTGTATTATGTTTTTGAAGCGGGTCCGGATACAGAAGTGCCCGAAATTGATCACACACCCAAACCATTTATTATTGCAGATGCCACGGAACTGCTTATTGAGGCGGATATAATTGATAACATTGGTGTGCAAAGTTCCATCGTAGAGTATGAAATAAATGGCGTCACTAAAACACCGGTTGCATTAACATTAATTCCTGATTCTGATTTTTCTTATAAGGCAACTGTTGCATTGCCCGCATTACAGGATGGTGACCAAATCAAATACAGAATAAAAGTGGTAGATAGTTCGGTGGCGAAAAACGAAGCATTTGCACCTTCTGCTTCCGAATTTTATATTTTGAATGTTGTTAGCTTGGCACCTACTCAAGATTCTTATACCAATAATTTCAACTCACCCTCTTTTGATTTCTTTGGCGATAATGTGTTCAGCATTACCACTCCTTCTGGTTTTTCTAATGGGGCCATACATACTACGCATCCTTATCCTGCTGGAACAGGCGCATCCTTTACCAGCAATTTTGTGTATCAATTACGCATACCCATTCGTGTAAAAGGGGTAGATGCAACAATCAAGTTTGATGAAATCGTTTTAATAGAACCCGGTGAGGATGGATCTGAATTTGGAGATGATGATTTCTGGGATTACGTCATTGTTGAAGGATCGAAAGATGGCGGTGCCAACTGGAAACCACTCGTTGACGGTTATGATTCTCGTGCCAACAGTGTTTGGCTTTCCCGTTTTAATAGTGGAGGTGATGGTGCAAATCCTCCTAACTCTACCGGATTGGGTGACCCAAATTTATATCGCCCGCGAACAATTGATATTTTACAGAATGGAAATTTTGTAGTCGGTGATGAGATTGTGATCCGTTTTAGATTATTGACTGATCAGTTAGTAGTTGGTTGGGGTTGGTCTATAGACAATTTGAAAATTCAGATAGACGATACACCACCCACCATACTTCACAATCATTACGATTATTTAACACCGTCAAACTCCACACTGGCAATTACAGCAAAGGTGACAGACCTTGCCGGGATAGACAAACTTTTCATTGATTACAAGGTGAAAAATGATCCAATTGAATCGGTAGAATTACCGGTAGAAGATTTAGTAGATCAGTATACTCTCAATCTTACTATCAATGGCCTGGCTGATGGTGACATGGTTGAATATCGTATTCGGTCAACCGATAAAAACGGTAACGAAGCAATCTTACCTTCCAATTCATTTTTTAAAGTACCGGTGGTGAATTTTGGAGCACCTGTAACACAATACCTGGCTGACTTTAATGCAGCGAATAATGATTTTGTTGGAAACTTTTATTCGATTGCAACATTGACTGGGTTTAATAGCGGAGCGGTACATAGCACACATCCTTACCCCAATGGGTTTGGCTTAAATAACAGTTCCAGCTACAGCTACATGCTCACCAAACCTGTTACCATTAGTGCATCGAATCCTTTTATGCAGTTTAGTGAAATAGCCATCGTGGAGTATGTAGGAAGTGGGGTGAAGGATTTTATGGTTGTGGAAGGCTCAAAAAATAATGGGGGCACCTGGGAATCTTTAATTAACCCATACGCGGCCAATGACAACTCGAGTTGGAAGATTGTATTTGATAATGGCAGCAACGGGGTTTCAGCAAATTATCGCACGCGTATCATTAATCTTACTTCTTCAGGAAAATTTGTAGCCGGAGATAATATTTTGATTCGGTTCCGTCTGGCTGTAGATGCTTCCGGAAATGGTTGGGGATATGCACTGGATAATCTAAGCATTCAAGGACCTATCACAGGTGTCGATAAGGAATTTGATGGTTTAGTGAGTGTATATCCTAATCCGGTTTCTAATGAAAAGGTAGCAGTTGAAATAGCGAAAATTGAAAACTCCAACACGGCTACAGTTCAGATAATTAATGTGCAGGGTAAAGAAATTCTTACTGACACTATCACTTTACTTGAAAATACAAATAGCAGGGAGTATCAGGTTGCTGAGTGGCCTGAAGGATTATATTTGATTCGTATAGATTTGGGCAACAATCAACTTGTTACCAGGAAGTTTATCAAGTCAGCAAAATAGTTTTCCGGAGAATTCCTACCGAAGGAGTTCTCTGGAAATTACCATTTTCTGAATCTCGGAAGTGCCTTCATAAATCTGTGTGATTTTCGCATCACGCATTAAGCGCTCAACATGAAATTCTTTCACATATCCATAGCCACCATGAATCTGCACTGCCTCGGTAGTTACTTCCTGTGCAATTTGTGAGGCATATAACTTTGCCATGGCGGCAGCCTTTACAAAATCTTTACCTTGATCTTTCAGGGCTGCAGCTTTAAAAATCATCAGGCGGGCAGCATCAATTTTGGTAGCCATCTCTGCCAGCTTAAATTGAGTGGATTGATGTTCAGCCAATGCTTTTCCGAAAGCTTTACGTTCTTTAGAATATTTCAATGCGAGTTCATAGGCGCCTGATGCAATTCCTAATGCCTGGGCAGCAATACCGATTCTTCCGCCATTGAGTGTAGTCATGGCGAATGTAAAACCAAAACCATCTTCACCAATTCGATTTGCTTTAGGAACCTTTACATCAGTGAACATTAATGAATGCGTGTCTGATCCACGAATGCCCATTTTATCTTCTTTTTTACCCACCACAAAACCTTCCATGCCCTTTTCAATTATCAAGGCGTTAATTCCTTTATGTCGTTTTGCAGCATCTGTTTGAGCAATTACGATATAGGTGTTGGCGGTACCTCCGTTGGTAATCCAGTTCTTGGTGCCATTCAATAAATAATAATCGCCTTTATCTTCTGCGGTGGTGCGCTGGCTGGTAGCATCAGAGCCTGCCTCCGGTTCGGATAAACAAAACGCACCGATACCATTCGCGGCAAGCGGCTTAAGATATTTTTCTTTTTGTTCTTCATTGCCAAATTGCTCTAAGCCCCAACATACCAATGAATTGTTAACAGACATACATACGGAAGCAGATGCATCAATTTTAGAAATTTCCTCCATGGCCAACACATAGGAGATAGTGTCCATACCACCACCATTATATTTGGGGTCAACCATCATTCCTAAAAAGCCGAGTTCAGCCATTTTCTTAATTTGCTCTGAAGGGAACTTCTGATGCGTGTCACGTTCAATTACACCGGGCAGTAATTCAGTCTGTGCAAACTCACGCGCTGCTTCCTGCACCGCCAATTGTTCTTCCGATAATTCAAAATTCATAAGCAGGTAAAATATTTGTATTAACAAATAAACAAAAAAAAGAAGCCTGTAGTTTTAAACTACAGGCTTGCAAATTATAAATTCTTTTTGAGCTGTGATTAATCCCTTCTTCCCAAAAAGATCATTACATAGTATAATAACATGGTAATAGCACCAATTGCTGCAACTACATACGTCATGGCTGCCCACTTAAGTGCATCTTTTGCCATATCATGCTCCTGACGCGTTACTATGCCTCTTGCTTCAATCCACGCTAAAGCGCGCTTGCTCGCATCAAATTCAACAGGTAAAGTTATCAGTGCAAATAATGCGAATACTCCATAACAAGCGATGATAATCAAAAGCGCGGTTTCAATAGAGAATAAACCTTTAATCGCAAAGGCACCAAACATCATGGCGAGAAATACCATGTTTATTACTTTGGCACTGATGTTTTGAATCGGAACCATGGCAGAACGCAATTGTAACATGCTGTATGCTTTTGCGTGTTGCACGGCATGACCGCATTCATGCGCAGCCACCGCGGTGGCCGATGCATTGCGACCATGGTACACATCATGACTAAGATTAACTGTTTTATTCACCGGGTTGTAGTGATCTGTAAGTTCTCCTTCTACCGAGATTACCTGCACATCATTAATTCCATTGTCTGCCAACATTAATCTTGCAATTTCTGCTCCGGTAAGATCTTTTGTTAGCCTTATTTCGGAGTACTTTTTGAATTTATTCTTGAGGCGTGAACTCACAATCCAACCCACAAGCATGAAAAATCCGGTAATGAATAATGCTCCAAATCCCATATTCTATTCTTTTTTAGTTTTTTTAATTTTCTCAACAATTCGTGTGGTAGAATAACCCGACACAAAACCCGACACAAAGTCGATGGTTTTTACCACACCGCCATTTCTTTTTACAACATCCGCGCCAACGATGTTCTCTGTCAAATAGTCACTTCCTTTTACGAGGATGTCAGGTAATAGTTCTGATATCAAAGTTAGTGGAGTGTCTTCATTAAATAAAACCACCAGATCGATAAACTGAAACGATGCTAACACGCGCGCTCTGGAGAGTTCATCCTGTAAAGGCCGATCCGGACCTTTAAACCGACTTACCGAATCATCTGTATTAAGCCCCAGCACTAACTTATCACCCAGGTTTCTGGCTTTTTCGAGGTAATCTACATGTCCGAGATGGA
>JALOMN010000158.1 GCA_025455445.1 Cyclobacteriaceae bacterium | reverse complement strand
TGGTTGCCGGCCACTCAGGTGTTGGAAAATCTACGTTGCTAAATCGAATTTCACCTGCAATCACTCAGAGTACCGGTGATATATCTGACTTTTCTGAGAAGGGAACTCACACCACCACTTTTGCAGAAATGTTTGAAGTGCAGGATAATACATTCATCATCGACACTCCGGGTATAAAAGAATGGGGCCTGGTGGATATGGAGCCGCAGGAAATTTCGGATTACTTTCCTGAAATGCGTGAGGTGCGATTAAACTGTAAATTCGGATCACGCTGTCTTCATTTAAATGAGCCTAAATGTGCCGTACTGGAAGCATTGCAAAGAAATGAGATTGCTGGAACGCGCTATCAAAGTTATGTGAGCATAGTTACGGGACAAGACACACGCAAATAACTCAATCACAACAATAACTTACTGAACTGCCACGCCAATGCGAAATCTCCAAGTTGAAGTGAGAGCCTGATTTCATACCATAGTCTCTTTCTTAATGCAGCACGTTCTTCAACCGTACGGTTTAATGATTTTATTTTCTCACAGACCTTTAACGTTGACCATCGCTGTGCATCCCCTTTTGTAAATTGCTTTTTAGAGAGTGACGAATTTACCATTCGCTTTTTAACTAATACAATTGGTGAATAGTAAAACTCATAATCCCGCGAACCGCGAATCCACAAATCAAAATCTTCGAAAGCAAGTGATTCATCATAGCCGTTCAATTTTACCAAAACCTCTTTGCGGATCATCATGGTAGGTGAACAGATAAAATAACGTTTAATCAAATCCTTATAAATTTCGCCCTGAGGTATTAAATCATGCGGAAAATTATGGGAATGAAGATGCAGCTCTTTTCCTTGCTCATCGATATATCTGGCATCGGAAAATATCACACCACAGTTTAATCCTTTGCTTTGAAATAGTTTCACTCCTTCTTCAATCCGCTCGGGTAGCAATAGATCATCTGCTGATAAATCAATTATATAGTCGCCTTTGGCCAGCCTAAATGCCTTGTTAAAAGTTATACAATAACCCAGGTTTTTGCCATTCATTAGCATAATAGTAGCCGGGTGTTTGGCAACCCATTGCTTTATTATCTTTCCACTGCCATCGTCACTGCCATCATCAATTACTATCAGTTCAATATTTTTGTATGTTTGATGGACAACCGAATCAAGCGCTTCAACCACAAATCGGACGTGGTTATAGCAAACACATATTACTGAAACCAAGGGTTGATTCATATGAGCAATTTCTCTGCAATCAGCTTATCACTTGGTTGCCCGCCAATACTTTTTTTGAAATGAAGCAACGAGCGACTCACTTTGCCATTTACGATTGAAGTACCCAGGTCAATAAATTTAAACTCATTGCTTTTCGCATAGTCATAAATTCCTTCCATCATCCACACTACCGGGCTTAGTTTATCAAACCTGCGTGCGTGCGCATAGTAAAAAGTATATACTATCTGATCGTTTACTTTTATGGCAATGCATGCTGCTGCAATGCCGTCTGCGTTATATACCTTCACGAGCAAAAACCTATTCGAAAATAACTCACAAAGTTTATTCAATTCAGCAAAGGTCATGGAAAGGCTCTGGTTTCGTTCCTTTCTGCATAACGCAATAAAAGTGTAAATCTCTCTCAGGTGTTTGGTTCGCACCATTTCGAATTTAAAAATGGATTTAGCCTTTTTTAATTTCTGACGCTCAGAAATTTTAATTTTTCGTTCAAAACTTTTTCCATCTACCGGAATGATGCTGGTAGTTTCTTTTGAATGTTTATAATTAAGTTCATCAAATACCTGCGCAAGCATCGCTGCGTTTTTAGAAAATGCTTCCGGGTAAGAGCGAATATAAATTGTACGCACCTGTTGTGCTTTTAAATCGGTTTCAATTAATCGCACAAAGTCAGTAAGTTCCTGAGGTGTAACTTTATCAAATATTTCCAGGCCACCATACGGAGCGCGCAATGGAGATTGCGCTTTATGCTGATCAAGACAAAATGAAATTCTTGCGGTTACCTTCCTGGAATTTTCATTGACCAATTCATATACACGCCAATTATTTTTTGACTGTGAAAAAAGATGCCGGGCAGAATTAAAAAGAAAAAGATTTTCCGTGAAAGCGTGCTTGCGGGTAAGGTTATAATAATGAAAGAGCGTATTGACAGCCGTCTTTTTCATGCCTTTGTCTTCACTTTGGCCCAGTCTTTAAACTGCCAATAGATGATGCCCGTGGTGAGATGATTGCCTTTACGATCATGAATCTTTACTTCACAGGGTACTACCACCGCTTCTTCACTCTGTAAAGGTTTTATTACTTTTTCGTCCAGCCATTCTTTTGAAATTACAAACTCTGCCGTAGCATCCATTTTTCCCTGATAGTGATAGTTCATCTCCAGGCGTTGCATGATGATGCGGTACTTTTTCATATCCAGGCTACTTAACAACAAAAATCCGGTAGTAAATTCTGAAATAGTTGCCAGTCCACAGGCGTGCAATCCACGAATGTGATTAAAGTTGCTTTTTTTATACGGCATTAATGTTTTCAGCCTGTAATCACCAATTTCTATCACTTTAAATCCGTGTGGTTTATTAAAGGGTATCATCCGGTTTAATGACCAATTGAGCATCCACAAATAAAACGATGAATGTTTTGCTTTTTGCAGTATTTTGGCAGCGTCAAACATGTTGATTATGTTAAAGGTTGTTTGGATACGATTTACAATAATAATTCTAAAATGAAAAAAGTAGTGGTGTTAGGTGCCGGCCTGGTTGGCAAAGCCATCGCGATAGACTTAGCGAAATCTTTTGATGTTACTTCCGTTGACATCAGCGAAACCGCACTCTCTGCGCTCAGCAGCGAAGGCATAAAAACCATCAAAGCAGATATTGGCAACAATACCGTTATGGCGGCACTGCTCAAACCGTTTGATTTGGTAGTGGGTGCCGTGCCCGGATTTATGGGTTTTGAAACCTGTAAAACAGTTATTGAAGCGAAGAAAAACATGGTAGATATTTCCTTCTTTCCGGAAGATCCATTTTTACTCGATGAACTTGCCAAAAAAAATGAGGTGACTATCGTGACGGATTGTGGTGTGGCGCCCGGCATGAGTAATGTAATTCTTGGCTTTCACAATCAGGAAATGAAAATAAACTCCTATGAATGCCTGGTGGGTGGATTGCCCGTAGTGCGTGAGTGGCCTTATGAATATAAAGCCGTGTTCTCGCCCATCGATGTGATTGAAGAATATATCCGGCCTGCACGCTATGTGCAAAACGGAGCGGTAGTAACAAAAGAAGCGCTCTCCGATGCAGAGCTGATACACTTTAATGAAGTGGGCACCTTAGAGTCGTGGAATTCGGATGGACTTCGCTCACTTATCAAAACGATGCCCCACATACCTGATATGATTGAGAAAACATTGCGCTACCCGGGCTGTATAGAATACCTGAGGGTGCTGCGCGAAACAGGTTTCTTTTCGTATGAAGAAGTGGATGTGAAAGGAGTAAAAATCCGTCCGGTAGATCTTACAGCAAAGTTGTTATTCCCGAAGTGGAAACTGAAACCCGGTGAAGAAGAGTTTACAATTATGAGAATCAGGATTGCGGGAGAAAAGAATGGTGAAAAGAAACAACTTCAGTACACCATACTCGATCGCACGGATAAAGCAACCAACACCATTTCAATGGCCCGCACTACCGGCTATACCTGCACCGCAGCTGCTCACCTGGTGATAGATGGAAAATTCAATCGTAAAGGAATTTGCCCACCGGAATACCTTGGTGAAGCAAAAGATAACTACCAATTTATTCTGGCCTATCTAAAAGAGCGTGGTGTAACTTATAAACTTTCTTCTTATTGATTCAAACACCCGTTTTTAAGATTAATTATTAATTTAACCAATTGAAAAATACTGTTTAATGACACTTGATAAAAAGCAACCAACTTTCGTATTAGCACTAGTTCCGATTGCCTTTCTGATTGCGTTGCTAACCATCAATGTGCTCGTGTTGGGGTCTGATGCAATTGCAGGTGCCAACCAGATTGCACTGCTGCTCGCGGCAGGTGTAGCGGGCATTGTTTCTTTTCGACTGGGTTTTACGTGGCAAGAAATTGAACATAGCATTGTAAAGAGCATCAGTTCTGCTATGGCGGCAATGCTCATACTGCTCACCATCGGTTCGCTATCCGGCACCTGGCTACTCAGTGGCATAGTGCCTTCCATGATTTATTATGGATTAAAAATTCTGAATCCTACTATTTTTCTGTTAGCCGCTTGCGTGGTTTCTGCTATTGTATCATTAGCTACAGGTAGTTCATGGTCTACCGTTGCTACCGTAGGTATTGCGCTTTTAGGAATAGGCAAAGCACTTGATATCAATGAAAATGTGATTGCCGGTGCGATAATTTCTGGTGCATACTTTGGCGATAAAATGTCTCCGCTATCGGATACTACCAACCTTGCACCGGCCATGGCAGGCACGGATTTATTTACGCACATCCGCTACATGATATACACCACCATGCCCACCATGATTATAACGTTAGTCATTTATCTGGTATGGGGCTTCGCGATGGACACCACTACTGCAACATCAGATAGTTCTGCTGTGCTACTGGCACTCGAAAATAAATTTGATCTGAATCCTTTACTTTTCATTGTGCCAATTCTTGTGATTGTGATGATCGTTAAAAAAGTTCCTGCATTGCCAGCCTTGCTCGTAGGCGCATTACTAGGAGGATTCGCTGCAATCATTTTTCAACCAGGTATCATCCACGAAGTTTCGGGTGTGCAGGGTGATTATGTTAAAGCTTCTTTCATCGCTGTAATGAATGCGATGACTACCTCCATACACATTGAAACCAGTGACCCCATGATAACAGAATTACTCACTGCAAAAGGTATGAGTGGAATGCTTAACACCATCTGGTTGATATTGTGTGCGATGATTTTTGGAGGAGTAATGGAATCTGCAGGACTGCTGAAAGTGATTGCAGAAAAGATTATTCAGTTTGCACACTCAACCGGCTCACTGGTTGCTGCAACCGCTTCCACATGCATATTTTTTAATTTTACAGCTTCTGACCAATATATGGCCATCGCGGTTCCTGGCCGGATGTTTTCTGATATCTATCGCAAGCGCGGGCTTAAACCCGAAGTATTAAGTCGCACGCTGGAAGATTCCGGCACCGTAACATCTGTGTTG
>JALOMN010000157.1 GCA_025455445.1 Cyclobacteriaceae bacterium | reverse complement strand
TCCTAAGGGCTTTTCAATCAGTGTGTATGCCGAAGTAGATAATGCCCGCTCCATGGCGCTATCACCAAGCGGAACTTTATTTGTAGGCAATCGCAATGGCGATAAAGTATATGCCGTAAAAGATACAGATGGTGATTTTAAAGCAGACAAAAAGTGGGTGATAGCTTCGGGGCTTAATATGCCCAATGGCGTGGCATATAAAGATGGGAACTTATATGTAGCGGAGGTAAGCCGCATTCATAAATTTTCAAATATAGAAAGCAAACTTGATGCACCCGGAAAGTCGCAGGTCATTAATGATAAGTTACCAACGGAAACGCACCATGGTTGGAAATATATTGCATTTGGTCCGGATGGTAAATTATATGTGCCTATCGGAGCCCCTTGTAACATCTGTGAGTCAAAGGAACCAATATATGCCAGCATACACCGTATGAATGCTGATGGCACTGGCCTTGAATTATTTGCCAGTGGTGTGAGAAATACCGTTGGCTTTACCTGGCATCCTACTTCAGGAGATCTATGGTTTACTGATAATGGACGTGATATGATGGGGGATGATGTACCCCCGTGCGAACTTAATGTAGCATCAAAGAGCGGCTTGCACTTTGGATACCCATATTGTCATGGAGGAACTATTAAAGATCCTGAGTTTGGAAGCAAGCGCGCATGTAGTGAATTCACATCGCCCGCACAAAATTTAGGAGCGCATGTGGCTCCGCTTGGTATAAAATTCTATACAGGTAAAATGTTTCCTTCAGAATATAATAATCAAATCATTTTGGCAGAGCATGGTTCATGGAATCGTTCTAAAAAGAGTGGTTATAAACTAAGTATGGTTAAAGTGGCTGGAAGCAAGTCAGTTTCTTATGAGACTTTTGCCAGCGGCTGGTTAAATGAAGCCACTCAAAAGGTGTGGGGCCGCCCTGTGGATGTACTGCTATTACCGGATGGCTCCATGTTGGTTTCAGATGATCAGGCCAATGTTATCTATCGAATATCATACAAGGGATAACCTGGAATGAAAAACAAAAAGGCTGTTCTATCTGAACAGCCTTTTTTATTTATCTGATTATTTTATAAGAAATGATACAAGGCTAAAAATCCTGTGCGATATCTTCTGTTTTCTTGCTTTTATCCGTATACATCATCCTGATAACAGGAGCTGATCGGTAGGTAAGGTGTATTTGTTTTCCTTCGCCTTCATATATCAAGCTCAGGTTTTCTCCTTTCCAATAGTAGGCATTCATTCTCATACTATGCACAGATGGACCGAAGGCTTTTTCCAGGCCTTGCATTACACGAGGGTCTTTCTGGAGGTAAATATGAATTTCATAAATCAATGAAGAATAGGTGTAGAGTTCTACTTTTTTTATGGGCACCTCACCGATCGATTTATATTCAGGATGTTCAGTCTGATAGAGTTTAGCGGGAAACTCCTTCCGCTCAATAAAGTCTTTTTTAAATTCTGCTCCTTTGATGCTATCGATGTGACTCCCCAACCTGATGGATTTAAATCCATTTCTCCTGTCAAGTTCTGAAATATCCTGGCTGTATACATAAACGTATGCAGTCATAGAGAGTAGAGTCAATAAAATAGGTTTCACTATGGTTTTGGTTCGTTGAATTGTATTGGAATCCTTACTTGAACTGAGTCCCATGCCAGCACAATATCTGCAATATTGTTTTTCTGTTCAATAGTTATAGTAAATGCTTCATATACGGCACTTTGCATAATCTTTACAGGTACGGAAGTCCTAAGCACATCCACTTTACTATTATAGTTATATGCACCCCACATACCTAAATCACTGTTAAGAATGATTGTCCATGTGTCTTTATCGGGTATTGTAAATACCGAATAGGTTCCTGCCTTTAAAACCTGGTTATTAAATAAGATGTCTTGTGTTACAGTTAACTCAGTCGCTTCATTGGCACCTGTGCGCCAAATTGCACCCCATGGAACGATTTCACCAAAAATCACACGTTCTCTTTTATGTGGTTGACTATAGGTAATTTTCAAATACGTGTTCTTATATCGGGCACTGGATATTGCCAACGGGCTGGGCCGGGGTTTTACTGCTTCTTGGGCTACCGAGTAAAATGCGGATAATAAAAAGCAAAAGAATATACTTACTACCCGAGATGATTTCATCGTACCTTTTTTGTCTGCGAATATAGTATTTTGAATTCAATCCTTATTTTTACCGGCATGACACGACCCGCGTTTGATGATATTTTTATGGAGTTGGCGGTGAACCTTGCCAAACGCTCACATTGTATTAAGCGACATGTAGGCGCAGTGCTAACCAAAGACACCCGCATAATCTCTATCGGTTATAATGGTCCACCTTCAGGTACACATAATTGTGATGAAGAATGGCCGGATGAGGGTTGTCCGCGCGACTCAAAGGGAGGTTGTTCGCTCGCAATACATGCAGAGCAGAATGCGATCTTGTATGCTGTCAAGAACAAAACGTCCGTGGAAGGCGCTACACTCTATGTTACATTGTCTCCTTGCCTGTCATGCGCACGCATTATATATAGTATGGGCATTAACAGGGTAATCTATTTTAACTCTTATGCGGAACACAAAGGTCTTGCATCCGATGAGGGGGTTGATTTTCTTAATAAGTTTGGAGTCCGGTGCGACCGATACCTGGGCACCCTCGCAAACGTTACACATATGATATAAAAAAAGCCCCGATATTTCGGGGCTTTTTTTTGAAACCAGCCAATACTGAATTTTATCCCAGCACTTTTTCAATGTTGCCAATGAATGCTGCTGTTATGCCTTTGGTCTTTTTTGCATGAGCATTTTTTAGTACTTCATGAGCTTTACCAATCACTGAAATTAGTCCCGAAGGATTTTGGTCATAGCGGTAGCTTCCAAGGCACCATTCCAAATCAGCCTGCAGTTGCTGATCAATATTAATGTCCTTAAGCTTTAAGATGATATCTTCAGTTACCTTTTCAATATTTACAGAAGTACTTTTTGCTTTAGGTTTGGCGGCACTTTTCTTTACCGGAGCTGTTTCTGTTTTCGCAGATACTTTTGCCATAATGTGTTTGATTTAAGTTTGGTGCAAAGTTATAACCAGCAGTGACTCACTACCAAGCTTTAACACGATTAAATTTCCGCAAACGTATGTGTAATTAAATGAATTTCAATGGTTTGCATTGTGGATATAGTTATCTAATAAACCCCGATATATCAATGTTTTAGACTTATTAATACAGCTTAGCGCTTTCATTGACAATAAATCAAATTAATAATTATGAATAGGAGAGAAGAATGTAACAGGGGTTGAGTTTCAAATGACTTCGAACGCGTATCGTGATTTGAGTTATTACTAAGAGACGAAATGAAAAGTAAAAAGTCAGATGGGATCAATCAGAGATAACTAAAAATAAAAAGAGAAGTGATCCTGGATCACTTCTCTTTGCTAAAGTATCAAGATGTACTTGATTACTTCTTCTTCTTAGCAGCCTTCTTTGCTTTCTTGGCTGCTTTCTTAGCGGGTTTTTTTGCCATAGCGTTTTAATGTTTTTAGTTAAAACTGTACGAAAGGTATAATAAAAAATTAATTCACAAAAATTTTGCACAAAAAATTTTTAGTTGACGAAAAAAAATCAGTGTACGATTTTTCACTTCATCATCATAACTGCACATCAGACATTGATCAAATAATGTTCACTTCAGGAGTTAGCGTGATATAAAATTTTTGTTTTACTGAGCTGATGATTTGTTGTGCGAGATCAAAAATTTCTTCTCCGGTTGCGTTGTCATAATTCACGATCACTAACGCCTGATGTGCATGCACACCCACATGATTAATTCTTTTTCCTTTCCATCCACATTGTTCAATCAACCATCCTGCAGGGACTTTAACTTCTTGATTTACAGAATGATAACCGGGTATAGTTGAAAATGTTTTTTGAAGTGATTGATAGTGTGTAAAACTAATCACCGGGTTTTTAAAAAAGCTTCCGGCATTGCCAAGTTGTGAGGGATCAGGTAACTTATTTTTGCGAATCTGTATCACCGCATCACTGATTGATTGAATGCTTACCTCGTGAACATTCATCGCCTTCAATGTGTCTGCGATAGCTCCATACGAAGTGTTGAACAAATGATTTTTCTTGGTGAGACTTAAAGTAATACTTGAAATAAAAATTTTTTCTTTGAGTTGGTGTTTAAAGATACTATCGCGGTAGCCAAACGCACATTCACTGTTAGTGAAAGTCAACTTCTCACCTGTGGTAAGGTCAATACCTTCCACTTCTTTGAGAACATCTTTTAATTCTACACCATACGCTCCTATGTTTTGTATGGGAGATGCTCCTGCAGTACCAGGTATCAAAGAGAGATTTTCAATACCTCCCCATTGCCGGTTAACACAATGCAACACCAGGTCATGCCATAATTCACCAGACTGCACTTTGATAATAACTACCTCGTCACTTTCGTCAATAACTTCTATTCCCTTCAATTCGGTTTTAATAATCAATCCATCAAAATCTGATTTGAAAAGAATATTGCTGCCTCCGCCAAGTATGAGATGCTTCTCATTCTTAAATTCGGGTGTTTGCGTAAGTTCAAGCAGTTCTTCCGCTGTGCTCACTTTGCTGAAGTAGCGGGCATTTACGGCAATACCGAATGTATTAAATGGTTTTAGGTTGATGTTTTCTTCAATCTGGATCATACTTCCAAGGAAGAAAAAACGATGGAATTAATGAAATGATTATCGAAATGTCTTTTCTACTTCTTCTCGTGATAGTTTAAAAAGGCAAATTCTTGGAAAACGGCTAGCCAGGTAAGTAGTACCGCATATGATAAGGCCGCCATCACTGGTTGATTGAATAGAAGCGATCTCATAGGGATTGGCAAATCCAAGGTAACGACTTCCGGAAAGTTTGCCAGTTGCTTCCTCATATCCTAAAATTGCTATCTGTCTGTTTCGGGTATTGCTTGCGTATAGTAGCATCGGTTTTCCATTTAGTGTCACCCGCAGGATTTTCACATAGGCATCAGGCACCAGTTCCAATAGGCTATAACCTCCCAAATCAATACTGGAGCTTATGGCATTAGAGTTTATTGTGGCATTGGGTACATAGAAGTTATCACCAAAATTAAAACGGGCAACAGCATAATTACTGCCATTGAGGGGAACAACCTGACTTAGTCCTCCATCGTCTTGTTGGCCTTGCACA
>JALOMN010000156.1 GCA_025455445.1 Cyclobacteriaceae bacterium | reverse complement strand
AATAGTTTGCTGAATGCAACTTAAACGATCCGCCAGTAATTCAGGAGTTTCATTGCCTGGAATATAATCCAGTTCAACCGGCAATATATATAAACTAACGGGTACGGAATCAGCAGGTAAAATTTCACCTGTTGGCTCAGGGAGTAACAACGTATCAGATTCAGTTTCCTCCTGTTGTGCCCATGCAAGCACAGAAGAGAAACAAAAAAACGATGCCAGAACAAATAACCTCATAGCTTCCTCAATTTTCAGTTTGGTCTGTTATCCTAATTAACGTTCAAGTTCAATATTATTTCTGACAACTGAAAAAGTTTTGCTCCTCATAGCTTCCTCAATTTTCAGTTTGGTCTGTTATCCTAATTAACGTTCAAGTTCAATATTATTTCTGACAACTGAAAAAGTTTTGCTTCTTCAAAATCGTCAGCCATTAGCTGAATGCCAATCGGTAAGTTATTGGCATCCTGGCCACAGGGAATGGAAATAGCGGGTACACCAGCCACATTGGCCTGAACCGAATATAAATCGGCCAGATACATTTCCACCGGATTTTTAGTATGCTCACCTAATTTGAATGCCGTGGTTGGAGTGGTGGGTAACACAATAAAATCGTATGATTCGAAAATCTTTTTGATTGCATCGCGTATCATTCTCCTTACTTTTTGAGCTTTGTTATAATACGCATCATAATAACTGGCACTCAATACAAAAGTACCAAGCATAATTCTTCGTTGCACCTCTTTACCAAATCCTTCTGATCGGGTTTTTTTATAAAGTGAATGCAAGTCTGCCGGCTTTGCAGTGCGATAGCCATACCTTACGCCATCATACCGCGATAGATTGGAACTTGCTTCGGCTGTGGCCAGTATGTAATAGGTAGGCAACACGTATTCATTCCATTTGAAATCAATAGGTTCTACTTCATGGCCGGAGGCTTTTAAAGCATCCAGCGTGGCGTAAATACTATTTTTAATTTCAGACTGCAACGAATCTGACTCCAGCGTATCGCGCATGTATGCGATCCGGAATTTTCTGTTGATTTGTGAATTGATTTCTTCTGTGAATTTCGGCACTACACGGTGTGAAACGGTGCTGTCAAACTCATCTGCACCTGCAATAGTTTCTAACACAAGGGCATTGTCTTCAATGGTTTTTGAAAAGATGCCGATGCAATCAAAAGAAGAGCCATAGGCAATGAGGCCATAGCGTGAAATGCGAGAATAGGTTGGTTTCAGGCCAATCACTCCGCAGAATGCAGCGGGTTGTCTTACTGAACCACCGGTATCAGATCCAATGGAAATATCACACAGGTCAGCCATTACAGCTACTGCAGAACCACCCGAAGAACCTCCCGCTACCCGTGTATTATCGATATCATTCAACACGGGGCCAAAGGCTGAATTTTCATTGGAAGATCCCATGGCGAACTCATCGCAATTTTGTCTGCCAATAATTATTGCATCTTCATCTAATAACCGCTGCACAGCAGTAGCGGTATATTGACAAGTATACCCATTTAATATTTTACTGCTTGCCTGCAGGGGGTGGTCTTTGTAAGACAGCACATCTTTCAAACCAATTACAAGGCCGGCAAGTTTACCAGCAGTACCATGTTGAATTTTAGCGTCAATTAATTCGGCCCGTTCACGGGCTTCATTATCATAAACACTCAGAAATACATTAAGATGTTTCTTCTTTTCTATGTTGGATAGAAAATAATTTACCCTGTCTTTGCAGGAAAGATTCTTATTACGAAGATGGGTTTTGTGGTCTGTTGAGTGAGCAGTGTTCAATGCTTACTTATCGTCAATCTTGGGCACCTCGTTGCCAGCTTCATCCACTTCCTTCTTCACATCTTTTACGGCATCTTTAAATTCACGAATGCCTTTGCCAAGACCTTTTGCAAATTCAGGTATTTTCTTGGCACCGAAAAAGATCAACACGAACAATCCGATGATCACCCACTCGCCCATGCCGGGCATCCCAAACAAAAAAATTGTACTCATAGCTATTAATTAAGGGTATAAAGATAAGGAAATAACCTAAAAAGAATTGCTTTGAAAAAATTGGCCATCGCCAAAAAGTGCCGAAATATGACTGTAATGGCCGTTTAACTAATTTCTAAGCCAATCTTGTGGATTGAGCGCGTCAAAATTCTTGAAAATCTGAAAACGCAATTCAGAAATTCCATCCCGGTTCAGTGCCACCTTGCCCAATTCCTGGTTGGTGGTAATTTTCTGTCCCTGTTTAACCACAATGTCTTTCACGCCAGTATACACGGTAAAAAATTCTCCGTGCTTAATTATAATAGTGTTGCCAAAGCCCAGCGTTACGGCAACTTTGCTCACCTCTCCATTAAAGATGGATCTTACTGGTTCATCTTGTTTTGTTTGAATGTTTACACCATCATTTTGAATCTCAATTCCTTTTAAGACCGGGTGGGGTTGCCTGCCAAATTTTAGTGATACAAAGCCGGAAGCGGGCCAGGGAAATTTATTTTTATTACCCTCAAAAGAAGAGGATAGTGCAATTGCCGCATTTGTTTCGCGATTATTTTTTCCTTCTCTTTCACGTGCTTCTCGTGCCGCCCGCTCTATTTCTTCTTTTATGATTTTTGCAATCAGCTGATCAAGTTCGGCAACTGCTTTTTTAGTTTGCTCAAGGTTTTTGCGCAATTCTTTTTCCTGGCGTTCAAGTGATTTTACCACCACGCGCTGTTTTTCTTTCAGACTATTAAGTTGATTATTTTCACTCACCTGGTCTTTCAATAAATTATTTTTTTCGTTTCGTTTACTTTCAGTGATTTCAACCTGGGTGCGCAATGTATTTTGCACACGCTCAATTGCTTCCGCCTGGCTTTGTCTCGCTTGGCCGTATTGCTCAATGTATTTCAGGCGCATGAGTAATTGATCGAAAGTTTTAGCGGAAAAAATGAAAGTTAGTTTGTCCACTTTTCCACTTGACTTTTGCGCAGCGATTATCATGGCTGCATATTCTTCTTTTAACTTCGCAATATCTTTTTCAAGCGCATCGATAATTTGATTGTTTTCACTGATATCATAATCCAATAATGAAATTTCATTTTTAATGGATTGAATCAATGATTCCTGTTGCGCAATTCGCTGGTTTAATGCGGCAAGTTCGCCTAATGTATTTTTTTTCTCCTGCCCGGTTTCAGCCAGGATTTTTTCGGTCTCCTTTATCTTTTCAATATTCTGTTGTTTTTCTTTCTGCAATTGCGCTTTGGACTTTTGTGCAAAGCCCGGCAAAGAAAAAATAAGCAGCAGTGAAATGATAACTAAGCACCTACCTGCGGTCATATCGTTTGGGAATATTGAATGGGAACTTCAATTCCTTATCACCCAATTCTACTTTATTATACTCGAGGGTGATGTTATTATTGATTATTCCTGCAGCAGTTTTGTAGAATACATTGATGATGTTATCATAAGCAAAGTTTTTATCACCCAATGGTTGAAAGTTTGAATACGTAATTTTTAACATATTATTTGTAGAAGACTCATTCAACTCTACGTATTCAATCTTTTTTAAAATCGGATTTACCAGGTTTTTGATGGTGATGGTTCCTTCGGTTTGTGTAAACTTATCCCTATTGTCTTCAGAGCCCAACTCTATATTATTGTCTATATTTTTAATTGGATTGCCCAACATCGCAGCTTCCACCACCGCATAATCAATCGTGAAGTTAAATCGCTTTGACATTTCCACGTAGTCGAATACGTAATACTCTTTGTCCATGGTGCTCACAACCGTAATGGAATCTTTATTAATCAATGCTTTTCCGCCTTGCACTCCGGCAACAGAAAAAGTCATCCAGATTACGCTGTCTTTGCGTATGCGAATATTTGCTTTTACTTCGCGCTCTTTTTTATCATCTCTGAACACGAGGCGCGCTTTGCCTTGTAAATAACCAAAATCAATCTTTTCAATATCCAACGACTTAGGCGGTGGGGGTAATGTAGGCACTGTCTTTTTGCTACAAGCCTGAATCATGAGAAAAAGAAAAATAATTATGAGGAAAGGTTTAATATGATGCATAATTATCAGCAGGGTAGGATCAATTCATTTATTTTGATCAATTGAGTTTTCGGTTTGAAATTTTCTTATCCAGAGCGGTATTATTTTCGTCTTTCTGTTTAGCGTTTTGCCATTGTTTAACAGCCAGGTCAATTTCACCTAACTGAAACAGAATGTCGCCATAATGTTCCAGGTGTGTGGAAGAAGGGTTGCCAACACTGATCGCTTTTTCAATAACTTTTCTAGCCTCTTTATATTTTTCACGTGCATAAAGCACCCAGGCATGTGTGTCAAGATAAGAAGCATTATCAGGGTAAAGTTTTATCAACTGAGTAGACATCTTTTCTGCTTTGTCCAGATTTTCTTTGCGCAAGGCAAGGTAATAGCTGTAGTTGTTAAGTACCACATCATTATCGGGGTCGTAGCTGAGCGCGGCTTCATATGCCGAATTGGACTTTGCATATTCTTTTGTTCCCTGGTAGGCATCGCCCAGCATGGCATTGATATCGCCTACGAGTGATGGGTTTTGTGTGGACAAACGTTTGGCTTGTTCTAATGAATAGGCTCCTTCGCGGTAATGCTTTTTTTGTAAATGACCCAGGCCATTGAAATAATAAACCATTGCCTGGTTGGGAAATAATTCAAGTGCTTCTTCTGAATGTTTAATTAAACTATCAGGTTTATTGTTTTTTGCATCGAGATAGAGAAGATTTTGCCAGGCATCGAAACTGCTATTACCTCCGCGTATGGCTTTTAAAAATTGTAATGCAGCAGCATCGTTTTCTTCTAACATCAGATAGAGGTCGCCTCCAATAAGGTGCACATCTGAATTAGTGGGATAGTTGGCCTCCAGTTTTTTAAAAAGGTCGATGGTATAGGTTTCTAACTCAACGTCATTGATTTTTTTATTCCGATTGTTATTAATCGCATTGGCATACGTGCTGAGCATGACTACTTTACTGTTTACATTCACAGAAGCATCATCAAATACCTGCGCGACATACGTTCTCGATTTTGATTCTTGTCCTGCATCGCGATAAAGACCGGCAAGCATCATTTTAGAATTTCCTGCATCGGGATGTTCAATTATAAATGATTCTACATACGCAATGGCTTTTTGAGTTTGGCCAGTACGCGTTAATAATTCTGCAAAGCCTAATGCATATCGTTCTTCATCCGGATATGCCTTTGCCAGTTTTTCAGCTTCTCTTATTGCTTCTTCAGTTTTGCCCTGGTCGAGATAGATGCGTTGCTTTTGTGCCGATGAAGTTTCATCAATACCCATCATGCTTTCAGCGCGATTGTATGTTTTAAGGGCTTCTTCATCTTTTTTATCGAACATATAAAGTGCCGCCAGTTCATATAAGTATTCTTCGGTGCCTTTCACTTCTTTCATCATCGTTTCAAGTGCAAGAGTGGCTTTATTCAATTGGTTAAGCGAAGCGTAGATGTTAGAGGCAAGCAAATAGAAATATTTATTCTTCTTATCATACTTCAACGCCAGTTCAATACTT
>JALOMN010000155.1 GCA_025455445.1 Cyclobacteriaceae bacterium | reverse complement strand
CGAGGCGAAAACAAAATTCTGTGCGGGTGATGAATAATGATCAAGTGCATCCAGGTAATCCTTGTGATTTTTTGCGCGATTCAGTTTATAAAATGTCAACACTTCTTCAGATGGATCGTGTGCTATCCATCGGAATGCATAATGATTAAATTCATTATCACTATGAAAGCTGGCGTCATGCACTACAGGACCATGATGCGTATAAGTGACGGTATCGTAAAAAGGTTTTTCTCCTTTAATCGAAATTTTCTCAATCACTTTACGTGATGATTTCCAGACGCTGTCGCTGAGATATTCATTTTTCTTTTCGTCTTTAAATTGGATTTTATACCAGTCAACCAGGTCGCGCTGTGCATTGGTAACTCCCCACGCGATCGAATCGTTGAAGCCCGTAATCACCGAAGGTACTCCCGGCAACGAAGCGCCCATCACGTTTACATCCGGGCCTTGCAGGTGCACGATGTACCATATTGAGGGCAGACTTAAGCTTAGGTGTGGATCATTACATAGAATAGGTGAACCAGTCTGTGTTTTTTTACCATGCAATGCCCAGTTATTGCTACCTACATCTTTGGATGGTTTCTCATCGGGTATAATTTTCACCAACTCATCCGGTAAGGCAAGCGGAACATCTTTTAATACCACCGGATTAAATTTCCAGTTGCCGGAATTATCCACTATCGGGTCACCAACATTTTCATTGTCTGGCCAAAGCAGATCTACTACTTCTTTGCCGAATAATTTTAAAGCATTTGTCATCTCCATATCCTTCTCACCAATGTTCAAAGTCTTGGCCATGTATTTCAGCAACAATCCGAATTTAAGATTTGTCCAAGGTTCGGGTTGATAATTCAAGAGTTTATATTCGAGTGGCAGGTCAGCGGCAGAAAGTGATTCGATGTATTGATTGATTCCTTCTTTATATGCTTCCACCATTTCAAATGCTTCCGGGTTTTGTTCAGCAGATTTCAGAGCTTGTTCGGCAGCATAAACCATCCCTAGTCTGCGCTGTCTTCGATCAAAATCAAGTGCTGCTTTACCAATAATTTCTGAAATTCTACCGGCTGCTGCATGTGTTTGAAACTCCATTTGCCACAAACGATGTTTGGCGGTTACATATCCCTGGGCAACATATAAGTCATGGTTATTTTTTGCATAAATGTGCGGAATCATCATACTGTCATAGATCACCACCACTTCATCGTTAAGTCCTTTCAATGAAAGTATTTCATTTTTCTGATCTTTAGTCTCCGCATTTTGCCAGGCTCCCTGAAAGGGATCTAAGAATTTTCCGAGCGCGGGAATGGTAGTGCCGAAATTCCACGTGTTGTTCAAAAAATAAATCAATCCTATAGTGATTAGTGCCGAGAGGGTAAACTTGAATACTTTCATGTTAAGAATTATTTTTTTTATCTGGTTGCGAGCAATGACACAAAGCATTCTGTTGTTTGATATTGTTTGCAGTATGGCATTTCATGAGGTGACAGATATTTTCCTTAATTTTCGACATTATTTAAGAAATTTCTGAACAAATGGCTGTAAAAGAAGTGCTGGGCAAATACTCTAAAGAACAAATTAAAAAGGCCGCCCAGATAAAAGCTATCTTTTTTGATGTAGACGGGGTGCTTACCGATGGCAAAATCATTTATGATGATGCCGGTCGCGAAAGCAAGCAATTCAATGTGAAGGATGGTTTCATCATCAGTCATTTAAAAAAGGCAGGTATCCTGGTTGGGATTATTACGGGGCGTGAGTCGAAAGTGGTCAGTAACCGGGCTGCTGAATTGAAGATGGATTTTTGTCATCAAGGCATTATGGACAAACATGTGGTGTATGAAAAGTTAGTTGCATTTCATAAGCTTAAGAAAAAAGAAGTCGCCTACATAGGTGACGATATTAATGATTTGAAGGTGTTAACAGATTGCGGTTTGTCTGCCTGCCCGGCCGATGCCATGGCCTATGTAAAAAGTAGGGTGGATGTAATTACGGAAGCAAAAGGAGGAAGAGGAGTAGCAAGGGAAGTCTGCGATTTGATATTAGCTGCCCGTGGCGATCTCGACAAAATTCTGAAAGTCTGACTATCACTGAGTTTACCATCAACGAATAACCAACAACTATAAAAGTGGAACGATTTAAAGATACCGTATCAATTACTGATAATATAACATTAGGGGGTAATCGCCTGGTACTTTTTGCAGGCCCTTGTGCCGCTGAAAGCTATGATATCTGCCTTGAAACCGGCACCGAAGTAAAGAAAATATGCGCTGAGCTCGACATTGATTATGTGTTTAAGGCCTCTTACGACAAAGCAAATCGTACATCTTCCTCTTCGTATCGAGGACCCTCTATGGACATGGGACTCGAAATTCTGGCCATGGTAAGAAATGAGTTAAAAGTGCCCGTGGTAACCGATGTGCACGAATCACATCAATGTGCAGAAGTTGCGGATGTGGTAGATGTATTGCAGATCCCGGCTTTTCTATGTCGCCAAACTGATTTATTGGTGGCAGCAGCCAGAACAGGAAAGCCTGTAAAAGTTAAGAAAGGTCAGTTTATGGCACCGGAAGACATGCAGTATGCTTTAAATAAAGTGCGTGGTGAAGGCAATAAGAATGTATTCCTAACAGAGCGCGGAAGTATGTTTGGCTACAATAACCTGGTGGTGGATATGCGTTCACTGCCAATCATGAGACAATATTCCCCTGTCGTATTTGATGTTACCCATAGCATTCAACGACCTGGTGGCTTAGGTGGAAAGAGTGGGGGTGACAGGCAATTTGCACCCTATTTAGCATCCGCAGCCGCTGCGGTGGGCGTAGATGGCTTTTTTATCGAAACTCACCCCAAGCCCGAATTGGCCTTGAGTGATGGTCCGAATATGGTGCCGCTACCTGAAATGCGCAGCTTCCTGAAAATGTTAAAAAGTTACTGGGACCTTACACGGGTTAGGGAATTCTGATAATCAGGGTAATATATTGGTTAACCAAATAAAATAGGCATCTCGGGTTACCATTTTAGCTTAAAAGGTAATAATTGGCGTAAAACAGGACGGATTTCTTACATGGTTTTACATGTAATTATCACCTGTTTGAATTCATATTATCGGTTGAAAATGACTTCCTTTACAAAAATATTAACACCTTGAAAACTAGTTGGATTTTAATTCTGGTCACCGTATTTGTATTCTCAGCCAATCTGACCGTTGCCCAGCGTGGTAAAATAGTGACTCCAGCCACCACCAATGTGATGGATCCTGATCAAAATGGCTTCGTTACCAAGACTTCTACAGGATTTACGGATGGCAAAGGCTACTGGGTGCCCGAATTTGAATTGCCCATGTTTGGTATCCCAAAACTGGGTGGTGATGCAATTGGGGATAATATCGGTCAACCTTGCGGAATTACTGACTTGATCCCAGACCAAAAAGGATTTTCATCCTATGCGTTTCGCGACAATAATAACAACGTCATTTTCAGGTTCAGGGTGGGGGATAACAATCCTAGTGTCGAAGCCTGGACAATTTTATTAGATGTTGATGGAAAATTTGGTGCCAGTGATCCAAATGCAACCCCAGATAACCCTGGTTTTGAATTGGATTTAACTCTTATTAAAAGAAATAATGCAGGCGTACTTATTTATGATATTGACGGAAAGGAAAAGTGTGGTCAATCTATTCTCAATTTTCCGCTCTCCAGCAATTTTCAGATTTCAATTGCAGATGAAGTAAGTTGTGGTGATCTCGATTATTTCTATGATTTCTATGTACCCTTTGCGCAGGTAGCCGCTGCGTTTAATGCCTCTTCCGGATTTAATATTAATGCCAATACCGGCTTGCGCTATGCTGCGGTTACCAATGTTTCCGCAACCTGTGCCATGGACGGAAAGATTGCGGATATCTCCGGAGTGGATTATAACGATTATAAGAACTGCGTGCCCTGCGCTTATACTGCACTGGTTAACAATCAATGCCCTACTGCGATAAATGATTTATGTGCTACTTGTCTTGGCTTTAATACAAATGCTCCACCAAAACCAGCCATCAATACACCTATCCGTTCAGGACAGACTACTATTTCCGGTACAGGGCAATCAGCATTATTTATTAAAGTTTCGGTTTATTCCAGGACCGGTGGTACAGACGTTGCTCCAATATGGAGCTCTGTGCCTAGAGAAGAAAAAGTAGTGGTTGTCACAAACAACATGTGGTCAGTTGTATTGAATAGTTCATTACAGGCATACGACAGGATAGTGGCCAAAGCACAGTTTAACCAGGCAGGCACGGGATGTGGTTCCGATGATACCAACGTTTCAAGTATATCCGTAACAGTGGTGGAACCGAATGCGGCACCTGTTGCACAAAATCAAACTACGCAAGTAGTGGAAGATACACCACAGAGCATTGTGTTGGTGGCAACTGATCCGGATGGCAACCCAATTACTTTCACAATTATAACGCAGCCTTTGCATGGCAAATTAACAGGTAGTGGCCCCAACTTAATCTATACCCCTAATTTGAATTATTCAGGGCCGGATAGTTTTACCTACACAGTCAGCGATGGAGTGTTTACTTCTAATGCAGCAACAGTAAACATTACTGTAACAGCAAGCAATGATGCCCCGGTGGCCAACAATCAGGCGCGTACCTTGAATGAAGATACTACGTTACCAATCACACTTGCTGGATCGGATGTGGATGGTGACCCATTGACCTTTATCATTGTTTCTCAGCCAACAAATGGAATATTACTTGGAACAGGTGCAAACATTACCTATAAACCTAATTTAAATTACTTTGGTGGCGATAGCTTTACTTTTAAAGTAAATGATGGTACCACTGATTCTAATGTTGCTACTGTTACTCTAACAGTGAGGCCTCAGTTCGATCCTCCAGTTGCGACAGATCAAAATATCGTTACTGATGAAGATACACCTGTTGATTTTACATTGACAGCTTCTGACCCGGATGGAGATTTTCTCGACTATAATATTTTAAATGGTCCATCACACGGTACACTTAGTGGCACAGCACCTGATCTGATTTATACACCGAATCCAGATTATTATGGTCTTGATAGTTTTGAATATGTGGTAATTGACCCCACATCTCAATCTGATTTTGCAAAGGTAACCATAACGATAAATCCGATCAACGATGAGCCTATTGCGGATGATCAAACCGTAACGGTCGTTCAAAATACGGCTACGCCCATTACACTCACAGCTACTGATGTTGATGGAGATATACTTACCTA
>JALOMN010000154.1 GCA_025455445.1 Cyclobacteriaceae bacterium | reverse complement strand
GCAGGTGATTGGGATTATTCCATTACCGGCACACCAGAAGGAGATTTTACAGGCGTATTAAATATTGTTAATCAAAATAATGCCTACGCAGTGAAGTTAAATGCGGGAGGTAATGAGTTGCCTATTGAAAAATTCACCTGGAATCCGGAAACAAAAAAAGTGAATGGTGAGCTTTACTATTCAGGTACCAGCGTATTGTTTGATGCCGTGATGAATGGCGATGAAATGGTAGGCGACATGTCGGCTGGCGGCATGAGTTTTCCTTTTAAGGCCACCCGTAAGAAGTAAACAATTTCAGATTATCATGGTTTTATCGGATGATCGAATCAGAAAAATATCATGGCTATAAAACTTACTGCGGATAATAAGTTGAAGAAGTTGATTGTAGTAGGTGATCGCGTGTTGATTCGCCCTGCGAAAGAAACTGATCGCACCGAAAGCGGTTTGTATCTGCCACCGGGTGTGCAAGAAAAAGAAAAAATACAGCGAGGCTATGTAATCAAAGTAGGTCCGGGTTACCCACTGCCATTGCCTGCCGATGAAGACGATATGTGGAAAGGAAAAGATGAACAGGTAAAATACCTTCCACTGCAGGCGCAGGAAGGTGATATGGCTATCTTCCTGCAAAAAGGCGCCATTGAGGTCATGTATGAAAATGAAAAATATTTTATCGTTCCACAGTCGTCCATTTTAATGCTCGAACGCGAAGAAGAATTGTAATTATTTAAAGTCGTCAGACTGTTTTGAGCGGTCTGACGACTAACCAAAAAAATAAATGGCCGGACTTTCATTTGATGTATTACGCGTAGGAAAAAAATATCGTCTCATCAACTATGGCGATACGTATGAATTTGAAATTGAACGCATTTTAGTGAATGGCGATTTCAATGTAAAGGATTTATTTACACTTGAACGCTACAAGCTGAAAGATACCATCAAGTTTGGGAAGGGTAATGATTTTGAGATAAGAGAGCTCAACTGACTCTGCGCTTGTTAGCAAGGAAGATAAAAAATAAAACAAGACCCATCGACAGCATCACTGTGCCTCCATTAATATGAAGTATTTTTAATACTGAACCGGAGATGACCGCCAGTGTCGAAACACCACCTAAATAATAATTCCACTTAGGATTCATTGCATATTTTTTAATTACTTCGCTTCATTTGATTAAAGTTACGAATTAATATCACATATTCTTTGAAGGCTTTGCATTGCGAATGTTGCTCAATGCCACCACAACTTTTTGATTTAAAAGATGGTAAACACTTTGCAACCATTAATTAAAATGCACACAACTAATGGTGGGAACAAAAAGTCATCGCCCCGTTGCATCGGGGCGAAATGACATTTCATAATTTAATAGTCTCTGATAAAAATTCCTTTCTACTCGCATTTGCCACAAGTTACACTTTCTTATACGTAGCCACGTACTTGCAATTTCCATCAGCCGGGCTATCTTTTAAAGTGATAGTAAGTGTAGAGCCGGATACAACAAAGTTTACCGTTAAGGTAACTCCACTGCCCATGTTAATACTTAATGTGTTTCCGCTTACTGTATAAGTAAAAGTAAGTCCGTCCATGGTAATTTCAGTCTTTGAAATAACCATAGTTTCACAACCTGAGGTACAGGTTTCTGAATAGTTATCATTCGGATCGGTGCATTCAGAAACAACATCGCTTACAATTTGCCAGCTCCCAATCAATAATTCAGCCTGAGATGGTTCTTCATTATCATCATTGCAACCATCAAACATTGTTGCCATTGCTGCAACGGACAACAAGATCAAGATAGATTTAATAATTTTCATAATAGCAGTTCATTTATGGTGTGCGTTCACTTTTACTTCCACATAAAGTTTACTTCTATTAATTATTAAATGCCATGTTAAAAATCATCAGAATAGGATGATTTTCATCGTGTGCGTAGCAATAATGACCAAATTCTTACGTGGGGCTCATTCAAATTTATAGACATTAAATACTAAACTGGGCTGAGAGTATTAATTAACTAACTACTTATGATTTACCAGTTTCTCATAGATAACTTGTCCGTGCTTTTTGTGATTCCAAATTGTAATGGCACTGCAAATCATCACCACCACTGCCAGTATAAACAATTGCCCGCCATCGCCAGCTGACTCCACACCAAGTATTGTAAGATGAGATAGTATTGCTCCTGCCATCAGGCCTATACCCAAGACAGCCCCCACAAATGCTGAAGCAGGAATTAAAAGTAAAATTGCAGCCATCAACTCAATTACACCCGTCCCTATTCTACCCCAGGGCTCTATACCCAGTTTGATAAACAATGCAACTGATTCTGGGTGGGCGGTAAATTTAAAATATAATGTCTGCATCAAAATCAAAGCCGCAATAAGGCGCAGCATCCAATCCAAAATAATTTTTAATTTCATGTGTATCTATTTATATGTTTCCTTCCAGTTTTTATCTGCTTTGGGCATAAGATGAACTTCATCTTCATTCCACTTTATCAACGTATTGTTAATCCAGCTATGATAGAATAGATATAATTTCCCATTTACCACCTTAAACGTTTCAGGATCTACTTCCACTTTTTCACCGCTCGCGCCCATCGCGTATGCGCACCATCCGCCATATTGGGGTTCATATTTTTCGGGACTTTTTTTGAACAAATCAAGATTAGACTGGCTTGCGAATAGATAAGTGATGCCCTCATAGTTATACTGAAATTGTGTTTTACCCTTTAATGCCTTACTCTGAGTAAAATAGTTGACGGGGTCATAGCCTTGAATCGCAAGACCTTTTTCAAGATTAAAATTCTTTGTTCGCAAGGAATTCTGCGCACTGCCATGTGACATCACAAAAAATATCAATAATAGAATGAATGCTATTCTCATTTTGATTTGAATTTGAGTTTTGAATTCCAGTTTTCATTTGCTTTGGCAATTCTATTATTCACCTCTTTCATCCATTCAGTGCGCACATCCAGGTTGTAATTCAGATATAACTTATTATCAAGAATGGTAAAGGCCAGCGGATCGGTTTGCGCCAAGTAACCACGACTGGCACCATAGGCACAATAACCACCATACTGCGGAGCAAATTGCTCAGGATGCTCTTTAAACTTTGCCAGGTTTTCAGCAGTAGCAAATTGCCACTTCGCTTCATTCCATTCGAATGAAAACTCAGCTTTGCCTGCCAACGGTTTATTATCCTGAAAGTAAGCTACCGGGTCGTAGCCATTTATTGCTACTGAATTAGGGGCATAAACTGGAGTTTGCGACAAACCAACTACTGAACTGGATACCCATACTATTAATATTAATACTGCTGATTTCATGTTACCTGCATTTACACTACAAAATTGGAATGAATCAGGCACACTTTAGTTGGACACTATTCCCGATGGCTTGTACTTACTTCCCTTTCTGCCATTTCTTTCTCACTTCGGTGGGATTTTCTCCGGTTTGGTTTTTAAAAAACTTGCTGAAATGTGCCGGATCATCGAAACCAAGATATTTGGCAATTTCTTTCATTGACTTATCAGAATAATAAAGCAAACGCTTTGCTTCACTTACTATACGTTCATGAATAATCTGCTGAGGAGATTTATCACTAAACTGTGCAAAGATGTTGGAAATTGTTTTGGGCGACTTGAAGAGTTTATCTGCATAAAATTGCACACCATGTTGCTTCTTATAATTTATTTCTACTAGCAAATTGAATTGACGTAGTAATGAAAAACGATCTTCTTTAAAGTCAACATTCAGATATTGCTTTCTGGCCTGACGCGTAAGTATGATGATAAATCGCACCAACAGCGTGCGCAACATGGAATCTTTGTTCCACTCATCCGATTCAAATTCCTTTTGAAAATTGTTGAGCAGTAATTTTAATTCATTCAATGATTCTGCATCTGGTAGAATAAACATTGAAGCCGAAACGCCATAAAATAGGAATCCCACACAACCTACTTCCGCATCGTGATTGACTACGCAATAAAATTCACGGTTAAACTGCCATGCTACTATCTGTTGCGGTTTTTCAAAACGGAAATGTTGACTCATCATAATCGGCAAGACCGCATTTGCAGGGAAATCATAAGTCAACTCATCGAGCATAACTTTCTGCTTTGGGCCATTGTTCCAGGCAAACGTGTAGAATTTATCCTTACCTGCTGTGGATCTGGCCTTACCAAAATCAGACTCATTTATTACAAGTAGAAAATTTGAATTTACTTTATGCTGATGATATTCTTTTATCATGTTGAGTGGCCCGTTTATCGCGCATAAAGTTAAAGTTAAAAGAAATTTGTTTGGGCGTTTTACATAACTGGCTGTCCTGTTGCGGAATACAAACAACTTTCACGAGAAATTCTATCCGACTATTGTGCGAAAAGTGAGATTGATGCGAGGTGTGGCAATCAATTTGGTTGGCGGAAGGCGGTGCAGCCAATGTGTTTGCGTGGTGCCCTTCATCACGAGCAAGCTTCCATGCTCCAACTTGATTGAAATTACTTCTTTGGTTTGCTTATGGCGAAACGAAAATTTGCGCTCAGCACCGAAGCTCATTGAACCAATCGCGCCATCTTTCTTCAAATCCTTTTCACCGTCACTGTGCCACGCCATGCCTTCTTCTCCAGTGTGATACAGATTCAATAAACAGGAATTGAATTGCTCTCTGGTTGTTTTCTCGGCTAATGTCTTGAGTTCGAGCAATTCCTTAGTCCATGGCAAGGCGTGCTTGGTGATGTTGCTATACGTGTATTCAAATTGACGATCGCCATACCAGGCCACCTTGCGTTTGGTGGTAATGAGTTTACCAAAAATTACTGCTTCATCATTCCGCCATTCTATAGAAGACATCAAATCATTGAAATACTGATCTGCCTTTGTCTTCGGCATCAACTTTCCATAATAATTTACAATCTCTTTCTCCTTATTACGATCTAAGAATCGCTTTGTCCTGACTGAATCGTATAACATGGATGCCATTACGGAAAATGCAAGATGTCTTTCTCCATTTACCAATTTGTAAGGATTAAACTCCCGATTAATTTTCAGGTCTTCCTGGTGCTCAGCATTCGTTAATAAATTTACGAATCCCTCGTTGGCATTTATTCTTAATCCCTGGTCACTGTGTTCAAGCGAATCGTAATCGACTAGAATTATTTCTATTCGTAAAGTACGGCTCTGTAGAAGCTTGTGAGCCATAACAACATTTTTGGCATTCTTAATTGCATTACCCAAAATTTGATTACCTAATGTATC
>JALOMN010000460.1 GCA_025455445.1 Cyclobacteriaceae bacterium | reverse complement strand
ATATGGTTTATACTTTGAAAATAAGCCTCAGCAGGTTTCGCGATCACAAACTACTCCCGGAAGAAAAGATTATTACACCAAAGAAGTCTGGAAGAAAGGCTCACCGCACTTCCGTAAAAATAAACTGGAAGACATGACTTTTATGAGTGTGAGCTTGCGCGATGCCTTCGATATAAGGCAGTATACCTTACCGCCTATCGATTAGGCTGCAGTGAATTTATGCTCTGAGTTTATCTAAAATCCGGTTCAGTTCTTTTGCTTCTGCTTTGGTAATCTTATTCATAGTTTCTGCCCAGGAAGTAATATCACCATCAATTTTTTTCAGAAGCTTAAGTCCCGCATCGGTAATGGAGATATCTACCTGTCTTCGGTTATTCTCACATATTTCACGATTCACCAAACCCTTTTGCCTTAACTTTTCTACAAGCCTCGTGCAATTACTGCTTTTATCAATCATCCGATCGGTAATTTCTGAAAGCATCATCGGCTTGGGATGTGTGCCCCGCAAAATGCGCAACACATTAAATTGCTCAGGCGTAATATTATACTTCTTCAGATAAGTCATATTTATATTATACAGCCAGCTTCCCGTGTATAGAATATTTACCGAAGCTTTGTGATGATCGTTAAAAAACTTATCCTGCTTTATTTCTTTCTCCAGCGACATAATAATTACAAACTCAATAATTGTAGATACAACATTACAAAATTAATATACCTTTCATTGATTTATTCTCCGATTATTATGAAAGCTGAGTAATATTGTATCCACTGCACAGAAATTAGAGGCCTGATGACGAATTTTTTCAGTCGTATTTTTAAACAACTTCTCTTCATCGCCCGCAACAGGCTGTCGCCTCATCAGTTTTTCATGCTGTCGAGTGTGGTGGTGGGCATCATTTCGGCATTAGCCGCCATCATTCTGAAATTCTTTGTGCATTCAATCGGACAGTGGGTTACATATTACTCTGATAACTATGAACAATTCTTCCTGTTCACACTTTTTCCCATAGTAGGAATTACCTTAACGGTATTATATATCCACTTTGCGCTGAAAGATCAGTTTAAAAAAGGCAGCGCTGAGATTAGTTATGCCATCGCACGACTATCCGGTAAACTTCCATTTACACAAACGTATTCGCATGTATTTACCAGCGCACTCACTGTTGGTTTTGGTGGTTCAGTCGGCCTGGAGTCACCCATGGTGAGCACCGGCTCTGCCATCGGCTCCAATTATGGAAGCTATTTTAATCTTACTTACAAAGACCGCACCGTGTTGCTGGCTTGTGGTGCCGCAGCAGGAATCTCGGCTGCGTTCAACGCGCCCATTGCAGGAGTTCTGTTTGCTATTGAAGTGTTACTCACCGATGCCACGGTAGCATCCTTTATTCCTATCATCATTGCTGCCGCCAGCGGTGAGCAACAGCCATTTGACTTTCATAATGTGCCGTATTATTTAATCTTAGGCATACTTACCGGTTTTGTCTCATTATACTATGCGCGTATTACAGAACGAATGGAAAAATTGTTTGCAGGCATCACAAGCAAAAGAAAAAAAATAATTCTGGGTGGCATTTCGCTTAGCATTCTGCTGATCATTTTTCCTCCGCTTTTTGGAGAAGGTTATGAAAGCATCAAACAACTGGCGAATCATCAAACCGCATTAATTACACAAAGCAGTATTCTGAATCAATATTTGACGAACGATTACACGCTACTGATTTTTCTTGGTGCATTGGTCTTTATCAAAGTAATCGCTGTAGGCATTACGTTGGGCAGCGGAGGCAATGGAGGTAATTTTGGTCCTTCGCTTTTTGTAGGAGCTTATCTTGGTTTTGTATTCGCACGGATGGTGAACCTCACCGGTTTAACGGCTATTCCCGAAACTAATTTTGCATTGGTCGCCATGGCGGGCATACTCAGCGGAGTGTTTTATGCGCCACTTTGCGCCATCTTTCTAATCGCAGAAATCACCGGTGGCTATGCCCTGATCATTCCGCTTATGATGGTCTCAGCAATCAGCCTGGCCATCGCACGCTATGTGGAGGATGATAAAGATAAGTACCTGCTAAGCAAGCTAAATCTGAATGAACTTCTCGAAACCAATTTCACTACGGTAAGACCCGACATTACACTGGGAATGCTGGTAAGAGTCATTTCATTTTCAAAACGAAATACCTTTCCGGTGGTAAACACCCAGGGAGATTTGTTAGGGGTGGTGCAACTTGATAATATCCGCACCAAGATTTTTAATGACACCCTTTATAATTCAATCACTGTAAAAGACCTGATGACAGAAGCATTTGCGGTGGATACGAATGATAATCTGCACAACGTCTTGCAAAAGTTTGATGACACCAAACAATGGAATCTGCCCGTAGTGAAAGATAAAAAGTACATTGGCTTTTTATCAAAAGCGAGAATACTCAGCGAATACCGAAATGAGTTGATGAAATCAATTTGATGGGTTGATATATGATTACGTTCCACACCACGATACATAAATTCGGAAAGAAAGGAGAAAAAACCGGTTGGACATATATTGAAATCAATGCGGCACAGGCTGCTAAACTTAAGCCGAACACGAAAGTATCGTTTCGTGTGAAGGGCACATTGGATTCCTATAAAATCAAACAAGTTGCTTTAGTGCCGATGGGTGAGGGAAATTTCATTATGGCTCTCAACGGTGCGATGCGCAAAGGCATTGGAAAGAAACAAGGCGACAAACTAACTGTATCGCTGGAGGCGGATGACAGTGAGTTTAATTTTTCAGAAGATTTT
>JALOMN010000153.1 GCA_025455445.1 Cyclobacteriaceae bacterium | reverse complement strand
AAATATGTTTTGACAGGAAACTACCTATGCCCGACGTGAGTAAAATGGTGAACAACGTGAAAGCCATTGAATAGGCAGGGCCACCTAGCAATATCATAAACTTTTGTAATAAAGTCATTTCAACAAAAAGTAGCATTTATAAACTTTGAAAATGGGACTGGAATTCAATCTGAACTAAGTCAAATAGGGACATATTTGACTGAGCTAATAAAGGCAATTCTTTTAATAGAAGTATTTACGCTTTATAGGATAACGAGAGAATTAGAGAATAAGAAAGTATCAATTCAAATACTGTTCGACTACATTGGCAGTATTGACAGCTCAATTTCAGTAGCCTCATTGAGGGCAGGAAAAATTAATACATGCATTCCAACTCTTACTTCCTGTTCAAAGGAATTTCATGCTAAGGGAATATTTCATCCTCTAATCGAAGACTGTGTTAAAAATGACCTGTTAATAAAAGGCAAGAGTATTTTGATTACTGGTTCAAATATGTCAGGAAAGTCAACATTTCTAAGAACCTTGGCAATCAATTCAATATTGTCTCAAACAATTCATACTTGCTTCGCTGACGAATTCACTTCACCAATTCTAAAACAATTTTCATCAATCAGAATAGACGATAATCTATTTGATGGCAAAAGCTATTATTTTCAAGAAGTTAATATTATGGCTTCACTATTAAAGCAAGTTGAATCCCTTCATCAAAACCTATTTATATTAGATGAGGTTTTTAAAGGGACTAATACGATTGAGAGAATTGCTTCTGCTAAAGCTATACTGTCATATTTAAATCGTAAAGAGAACATTGTAGTAGTATCCACACACGACATTGAGTTGGCTGACATGCTTGACAACGAATATGACTTGTATCACTTCACCGAGACAGTTGAAAAAAATGAACTTCATTTCGACCATAGTATAAAAGCAGGCCAATTAAGGACAAGAAATGCGATTAAAATATTAGAGTTATCAAATTACCCCGCTGACATTATTAGAGAAGCACGTCAAATAACTACGAACTTAAGGACGACCAAGATTTTAAGTGAGGACTAGATGGCTCAGCTGCCAACAAGGTCAATAAAAAAATGGAAGATTAAAGACAATAGGAGGTTAGCCATTATTAGTCTCAGCCTAACAGTCCCGATTGTATTCATTTGGGTATTTCAAATAGTTCGACTTTTTTCTTTCGGTAAGTGACAATGGACTTTGGACGAAAAAGGGAAAGTAAGATTAGGTATGGATACAGCCACCAACACATAAGCTTCCGCTCTTATAAGTCTGATCCAATTTGTCTAAAAACCGATTGGTACTAAAATCAATAATCGTATTTATTCTGATTAGTTATTTTAATCAATCTGGCATGATTCAAAACTTCCGTTTATGAAAAGACCCTCAGTTGATTCCCGGTAAGTTCTGTATTGTATTGTTTAAGCGGACGATTGGCTGGCCCCTCAATCACTGCCCCGGCAGTGGAAAAGCGTGAACCGTGATTAGAACAATAAAAATCTTTTTGTGCATTGCGATAGGTAACAGGAGTGCCCTGGTGTGTGCAAGCTACACTCACGGCTACAAATTCAGTGGTGCTGAATCGGGCTACAATAATTCCGTTTTTGGTAACCGAGCCTCCTACATTATTCAAGGCAGCATTGGCGCTTTCGGTAAGATCCAAAGTAAAGTCTGCATTAGCCGGAGCGGGTTCAGTCTCGCTGCTGCAAGCGTACATACCACATCCTGCGCAAGTTGCTACGGCTACCATGCCGAGTTGCTTAAGAAATTGTTCTCTGTTCATAGACGTACTGAATTTCTTTATTAACGCCTGGAAATACTTTTATGTTTTAACAGACTACTGATTTTTATGCCTAGCATAAACATAACCCAGGCCAACAGAATCACAAACTCTTTATAAGTTCCGCCTGTGATTGGCAAACTACCACTTACGCGCGGGTAGTAGGTCATAAAGAAAACAAACCACACATAGTATAAATAGATCAGGTTTATTCTTTTAAGATGTGATTCATTAATGCGCCCGGATTCCGCCAGGTATTGAATGTAAGGCATCAAAAAAATCAGTGTATAGGCCAGCATGCCTCCGGCTAATCGAATCGGTATAAGTTCATTGCCAGAGGCTATTATAAAAGCCAGAAGTTGAAGCAAATGAATGCCATGTGCAATGGCAAAAATCAAAAAGTATTTTTCTGAAAGTATATTTTTCAGTTTTACGAAACGATGAGTTTGAAACAGAAATATCAAACTAAAAATCCCTAATGATGCTCTGCCTGAAAAGCGTGTAACAGCCTGCAGTGTTTCCAGTGTAGCTCCGTAATTAATTACTGCCAGTATGGCCACACCCACTTCAATAATCAGTACACTTAGCAGGGCATCTTTAAATTTCATTCAAACAATTTTCAATCTCACTGTGGCTTCAGCAATAAGGTGGTTGATTTGGTTTTTATTTCCTCACGATTCATCAACATCTTTCTGAATTTTCCAGTGGCGAACATTTCGGCCTGGTCGCTATAATGTTTGCTCATTACATTACCGGATTGACCGGTAGGTGACACGGTAATACCGTTTTCAAAATCACTCATGTCAGTAACCTTTCGTAAAGCCGGACCGCCTTCCACGTTGAAATAACCGGTAGTATCCAGTTTGTAATGCAGGTTGTTCAATACTTCGCTGCCGCCACTTACTTCAAAGGGTCCGACATTGAAGAACCTGCGTAATGCTTTTACAGAATTGAATGCATGATTGTGAGTAAGCGTATGGATTTTTCCCCACTTCCAGTCTTCCGGATTAGTGCCGGCAATTCCTGTCAGCAGTTCAATTGTTTTTTTGGTGGCGTTTTCTACAATGATGGCGCGTGTTTCTTTTGCATCAGTATCGCGGTTATCCCACCATGGTGAATTTTCATTTTTGATTAAATGCTCATAGCTGTTTTTAAGAATGGAAGTAGCTGAAATAGTTTCAAAGGCTTTGTCGGTGATTTCATCAGCCATGGCCATGCGCATGATTTGCGCCAGTAAATTATTATACACAGCAGGTGTGGTTTGATCAGCCTTGTGTTCACCATCCCAGTTCTCCAAAAGGGTAATGATGATTTTATATTCACTTTCATTTATGGTTTTTAAGATGGCTGCTATTTCGTGTGCGATATCGGCATGCATGCGTGAAGTGACATCCAGGTTTACTTTTTTCATGTCATCTACAGTCCATTTTTTATCTTCACGAATCAACTCCTCCACACGCCCCGCGCGACTTCGTGGATAATAGTAACCCGGGTATAAAACACCCTCAACAGAATCTGGTTGATTGTTGGCAGAGTATACATAACCCCAGGGTGGGTTCACAGCGTGTGGATTTTTTGAAAAGTCGTAGAAGCCCAGGTAATCATCGTTGCCACTGCTGCCATCTAAAAAGAATTTTGAAGCTACATGCGTTGGCCGAATCGGAAGTTTTGCCACGGCCCACCAGGCAATGTTTCCGCTACGATCAGCATACATTAGGTTAAGGCCGGGTGCTGAGAATTGTGAAGCTGCATATTCTACGTCAGCGAATTTTTTTGAGTGGTTGAGATTGTAAGCTGCCTGTAATGCATAGTTGGTTTCATGATTTAATAACCACCAGAGTGAAGTTGGTTTTTCACCTTGGGTGAAGTCAATCACTTCATTGATTACGTTGCCGTGTGGCGTTACCGGAATGGTAATTTCAACGGTTGCGCTGCCTTTTACATTGATGAGTTCCTTGCGCCACTGCACATCCACCCATTCGCCTTTATATTTTACCTTATCGTCTTCATTAAATTCTTCATAGAAGAAATCACTGTCGTCATTCTCAAACATGGTGAGACCCCAGCCGCAAAAATCATTTTGACCGAGCAAACCAAATGGAATGCCTGCAATGTGATGACCATAAAAACGATAGCCCGGATATTCCAGGTGTGCTTCATACCATACGGCAGGTTGTGAAAAACCAATGTGCGTATCATTTGCAAGAATAGGTAAGCCCGATGCTGTGCGATCACCCGATACAGCCCAGCCATTGCTTCCCACCCAAAGTGGAACCGGAATTTTTTCAAGTGCCTCACTTAAATAGGAAATCAATGAATCTGTGGCGTTGTTTTTAACAGGTCCGCTGAAGTTTTTAATCTTTACTGCGTTAGCAGGAGTTTGCACAGCCAGATCTTTCAGGTAATCTGCACCCAGTTCATTTTTTATTTTTTCGAGCACAGGGTCGGCACGCAAACCTTCGGCAAAGCCAAACGACATAAATCCGACAGCGAGATAAATGTCTTCTGGTGTAAATTCTGTTTTTGGTATTCCGATGATGGAGAACTCCAGCGGTGTCTGTCCGGTTTTTATAAATTGATTGATGCCTTTCTGGTAGGCAATTGCTGCGCGCTGAAAGGAAGCAGTGTCGGAACTAAAAAATTTTTCTGCATGCTCACGGGCAAATTTGTTGATGCCCAATGTGCGGAAGAGTTTATCAGTCTTTAACAAGTCTGGGCCGAGAATTTCTGAGAGCCTTCCACCGGCAGCCCTGCGAATCATTTCCATTTGGAAGAGCCGGTCCTGCGCATGCACATAACCAAGTGCATAATAGGCGTCCTCTTCATTTTGCGCATAAATGTGAGGTACACCATAATCATCATATAGTACCTCCACAGGTTCTTTCAATCCCTGCAAAGTGAGTTCGCCAGTGTAATCCGGTTTGGTGGTTTGCAGGTAGAGATAGCCGCCAAGGACGATGAGAACAATTAAGATTACTAGTCCAACGAGAATTCGGGTAATGATTTTCATAAGTAAGGTGTGAATTTCGAAAGTTAACCAATTAACTTTATCAGGATAATAAAACCAACCGTCAATTTCGTACTTCGTAATTTGTATGTCTATGAAAAACCTCCTGTTTATTTTAATCAGCCTTTTCTCAATCGGCACGTTTGCTCAAAATAAATACGGGCTCACTCCCATGAAAATGGAGGACTATAAAAATAGTGTAAAAACCAATCCTGAAAATGAGTTGGTAAACCTGGCGGAGTTTATTCCCGGTCTTGCATTGGATATTCGCTATGCCACCACCAATAATTTCACAGGACAAAAAATTTACAACCTGGCGCGGGCTTATGCCCGTAAACCGGTGGCCGAATCCCTTAAAAAAATTCAGGCTGATTTAAAAGCGCAGGGATTGGCATTGAAAATATTTGATGGTTACCGACCTTATTCTGCAACCGTGATGTTTTATGAAACCTATCATGATACTACCTATGTGGCTTCACCGTATAAAGGCTCGCGGCATAATCGTGGTTGTGCCATGGA
>JALOMN010000152.1 GCA_025455445.1 Cyclobacteriaceae bacterium | reverse complement strand
GAAAATCAGAAAGGTGATGATGAAAGTCATAGATAAATTGAAGGACATTGCACAAACTTTGTTTATTAATATTAATATCATCAATATGAACCTCACTATGAAAAAACACGAAACAGGCGTGGCCCGCGTGGTGTATTGGGCTTCCCGTGTGCTTGGCATACTCGCTATCTTATTTATCAGTTTATTTGCTCTTGATGCATTTGGATCTGGACTCTCCATTTGGCAACAAATTGGTGGTTTTCTGATTCATATGATTCCCTCTTTAGCATTGGCCACACTGTGGTATTTTATTTTTATTGATAGGTTTGATATTTACCCCCATTATCTTCAACTGGAATTACCGTATGAATAATTCGGTGTGGATTAGTCTTTCCATTATTGGCATGATCACCTTGCCATTTGTGGTGGTGGGAGTTTTATTTCTGTGGCATCACTTGATCCAAAAAAAGTCAAAATCGATTGAAAATTGATTTATTGATTTGGATAGGGAAACAGCAATACCGTAAATGTGAGAAGAATTAAAAAAATAATTCTTCTTCAGGTATTGTGCTTCAACGAATTTGATTGCGGGTGAATCCATCCATAGAGCAGATAACAAATTCCACCACTGACAACGGTTGCCAGAATATCCCACGGGTCAATCGGTTTGCCAAGCAAGGGGTGAGCGACTTCATAGAGGGCTACACTGATTGTTATCGTGTTGATCAGGAAAATATGCTGTGGGCGTGTGCTACCAAACAAGGCAATCAACGTATAGATTGTAGCAATTGTCCCTAATGAGTTGCCAAGGGTGTCGGCAATGTGAAAATCATTGATTTGATGTTTATAGATATAAGGGCGATAATAAGGACGCGCAATAAATTCATAAACAATCAATGCAGCGATGCCAATCGAAAAATGAATCACTCTTTCTTTCGAGAGTTTCCAATGATGCAGTTCTTCTGTTAATTCCCGAATTTTCATCTATAGTTTCAATTCAATATTAGGATTAATGGTTTTCAGTTCTCTTGCAAATTCCTCTTTGTTTTCGGGAGAGATAACCACAGAATCAAATTTGTTATAAAGAATTTCCAGCCTGTCGTGTGAAAGAGCCGGTGCACTGAAGATACTTTTTGAGTCTTCAATTTTTCGGATCGAACTGACATCAATGGTTTTATCGATAATTATTCCACACTTAATTCTCAAGCTTGTGCCGATTACCTGGTAATAGGTGTTTAAAAAGAGATGCAGAATAAATAAGGATGTAAGACCCAGCACCAATACGCCTGGCCACGTTTTCATATATATCATGTAGGCTGTCGTAACTCCCAGTGTCGAAACTATCAGCGTAACAAGCCAATTTCCGATTTTAGATTTAAATGTCTTCATAATCAATAGATACACTTTGAATTATCTGCTTTTACAAAATACGACTTAAAGTTTTTTGCTTTCGGATCTTTACAGCCCTTCAACTCAAGCAATTCCACTTTTCTGAATTCTATTGGGTGACTTTCACTTTGAAGCGCAATATAGCCTTCAGTAAGTGGTGTGCCATCGAGTTTGATAGCTGGGTCAAAATTGTTTACAGCACCTCCACCGATTTGTGGGTTGGTGTATTCAAGCACCGTGTCACCGTTTACCATGTGGCGGATTAATGAATCGCCTAACACAAGTAATTCTACATGCACCCACTGGTCGCCATCATATGTTTTTGACCGTGAGCTGATGCAATGTGGAATAAAAAGCGTATCGGCCATATACACGTTTGTGCCTGGAGTGCAGAGGTTGGCAGTAGACCGGTTTCCTTCGCCTAATCCACCCAGAAATTGCGCTTCAATGCTGATGGGAAAATCCTGGTCGCGCAGCATGCTTGCGGCTGATTGTGCATGCAACATCGCACCGCTGTTGCGGGTAGCCCATCCGGCTCCACCGGCAGCCTGTTCGCCTACAAAGCGATACTCCACCGCCAGTAAATAGTGCGAAAACTTCTCTTTGTAAAAGATGTGGCCAAACTGGTTGCGGAAGGAATCATATTGATCATAACGCACCAGCAATTTGCCACTATCGAGGCGGAAGGTATTTCCAAAATTATCATTCAATGCATGACCGGAAATTTTTATATCCCAGTCGTTGAGGTCTTTCCCATTAAACAAGGCACGCCATTCCTTTTTATCATGCTCAGTAGTATTGCATGAAATTATAAATAGGGAGAGAAGGAAGAGCAGCGCTGAATTGCGTATCAGTATCATATGGGTGATTATAAGTATGTTAAAAATACAAATTAATTATTGGCAAGGGTATCAAAAGAACCTTCGTGCCAAATTTCATGATAACTTGATGATTGTTATCATGGTTTAATTCATTTTGATATTCTACATTTCTCTCAAATAAAAAAGGAGGATGTATGAAAAACCGGGAATACATTAAAGCGGAAGAAAACCTTAAAATCGAACAGGAAAAAAGGTATCAACGCAAAGACAAGCGTGCCCAGGTAGAAAACCTCACCTTGTTGAAAGAAACCAAAAAACCCAAAGGCACAAATCCCAAATCATAAGAGTGGGATTTTCTGCAATGTTTTGCTTTCTTTATCTTTTAAAAATTCACTTTTAACGTAACGTACGCAATGAAAATTCATGTTCAAAATGTAGGCCTTACTCCACGCCAGGAGTTATTGGATTTAATTGATGAGAAATTAGGTAAACTGGATCGCTTCAGTGATCGCATTTTAGAAGCGCGAGTAACACTGCGGGTTGAAAAAGCAGAGGCTCCGAGTAACAAGACCATGGAAGTAAAACTGGTGATACCCGGTGATGATATTTTTGTGAAGAAGACCGGAGAATCATTTGAAGAAGTAGTACTGAAAATTTCAGATACGCTGCAGCGCGAAGTGAAAGACTGGAAAGAAAAGCAGCGGGCATAAACCAGACTGATTTTTTACACTATAACCCACCAATGAATAATTCGGGTTCCGGAAAAAAGCAAGGATTGCTGGTAATGGGTGCCGCCATTGTAATTATACTCGTGCAGTTATTACAGATGGCGGCACTTCATGATATTAAGCGGGGTCTCGAGCCCGATTATACGGCTGAATGGATGATGGTACAAGTGGGTTATCTCATCATCGGTGTATTGGCCATTTTATTAATCATCATCTCTATCTACCTCACCCGCCCGGGCAATAAGTAATTACCTTCCTGATTTCACCTGTGTAGCCCACCGAAACCCGGCCTGTTTTAATTTCAATTGTGAGTTTATATTATAAAGCACCGGGTTGGTGTGATTGAAATGTATGAAGTGTATTTTGTTTTTTGTTTCGATACTTTCATTTACGAACAAATTCATTGTCTCAGTTACTGTTGGATGCGGTACTTCGCTTATTTTCCGATTGGGCAGTTCATCGGCAGTAAAAAATGTAGCATCTAAATAAGCGACATCTACTGATTTTACTTCCTTCACAATGTCTTTATTCCATTTACTCCACTTATCAATATCTGGAATAAATAAGTAGCGGGTAGTAGGAGTAGTGATTTTAAATCCTGCAGTTTCAGAAAATTCATCGCGATGGGGGACGCGAAAAGCAGTTACAGAAAGATTATCGGATAATGGATGAGGAATTTCTTCTGTGAGCATTACTAAAGAAATATTTTTCAAATTCACTAGTTGGCTCCACGGTCCATTCTGCTCTAAAAACCCTTTTAGTTTCGGCAGCACATATACAGGTAGTTGTTGTGAATTAATCACTTCCCGACCTAATTGCATTAACCCGGTGTAATGCCCAATGTGGGCATGGGTGATAAAAATACCATCCGGTAAAAAGTTGAATTGATGATCAGTGGCTTCCGCAAATAATTTTAACTGATCTTTAATATCAGGGGTAGCTTCAAATAGCCACCACTTTTTTTGCTGCAAATCGGCCAGCGCCAATGACACTACCATTTGTCTTAATGAATCCTGTTGATTGGCGTTGATGCAACATGCGCGTGAACAGCCCATTTGCGGATAACCACCATCTTGTGCGGTGCCCAGCACAATCATTTTGTTTTGAGCAAAGACAACAGAGGCGTTAAGTAAAAGGATTGCCAGTAAGTTGCTAATAAAAGTCATCTCTAAAATTAACAGTTGCAGTAGTTAAACCCTAGACATACCATGTTGATTATAAAGACTCAACCGTTAACTTAGTTGAATAATCTTCACACATGAATTCTTACAATGATTTTGATTCAGCAAGTAAGCCCATTACAGGAAGCATGAAGGGGTTCATGAATTTATTTACCGGCATATTTCTGGGGGTAGGCTTGATATTTCTTGGTGTAGGTTTGGTTTGGGGATATTCATATTTCACAGATCCACAACTTTTTGAAGAAGACGATGAGTGGGTAGGCCCTTTAGTATTGGGTATAATGGGATTTGTTTTTAGTGCAATAGGTGGAGGAATTCGCTACTATATGTCAAAGCAAAGGGCACGCAAGGAGATGTTGAAACGATCGGGCCGAAGACTCCGCGCAATGATTATCAGAACGTATTATGATACCAGTGTAACATTCCGTTCAGGCCAGAACGTGCAACATCCACTAATAGTAGAATGTGAAGCAGATTTAAGTGGTCGCAAGCAAACTTTTAAAAGCGACCAGGTTTGGAATAAAACGGATTTTACAGAAGGCAACGAAATCACAGTTTATATCGACACCCGCGACTACACCAATTACTGGGTTGATACCGGTGAGATATAAATAGTAAAATTACATATCCCGTGTTTCTTCTTTGCCATCCGGATACCTGGCGAACCTGCCCTTTTCGCGTGGATGCACATGCTCATACGTAGACCATGGCCAGCCACCGAATTGTGTTTGTTGATATTCGCGCATTGCCTGTTGAATTTCGGATTGCGTATTCATTACAAAGGGTCCGTATTGCACTACGGGCTCATTGATCGGACGGCCCTGCAATAACAACAACTTGCTTTCGCGATTGCCATTTTGAATTAAAACTTCTTTGTCGGCATGAAGTTCAATTGCCAAAGGCTTTGAAATTTTTTGTTCAGCAATTGTGATTTCCTCAAGCTTGTCGAACATCTTCCGCCTCCTTCAGAGCCTTTAACCGCGCCATAGCCTCTTCAGTGTTGACTTTTCCGGCGATATCGCCATCGAAGACAGCCACAGGCGCTAAGCCGCAAGAGCCCAGGCAACGCGCCGTCATCAGCGAAAGCGACCCATCAGCCGTTGTCTGTCCTGCCTTGATGCCAAATTCGTTCTCGATTTCTTTTAACAGAAGGGGAATACCTTTGATATAACATGCCGTCCCCAGGCAGACGACACAGGTATGTCGCCCGGCGGGTTTCAGCGTAAACAGGTGATAAAAAGTTGATACACCGTAAACCTGACTTAGCGGTGCATTTAGAGAAGCGGCCACATAGCGCAATGAATCATCATCCAGAAATCCGAACGACTCCTGCACGGTGTGCAGGGTTTCGATTAGTCCATCCCGCTCAAAGCCGTTTCTTTGCATGGTGGCCTGAACGATAAGCCAGCGCTTATCTTATGATGGCGGCTCAAGCTTTTCGTTCCTTGGTGTCATATCACTCCTTTCCCATTCAAAAGCCCACTTGAACCAGTCCGGATT
>JALOMN010000151.1 GCA_025455445.1 Cyclobacteriaceae bacterium | reverse complement strand
TTGAAGATGATTATCGATGTGGCCAACAAGAAAAAAATTCCATTCCAGCGCCAGGCTGTGTCGCGTTCAACAGGTACGGATACTGATTCTTTTGCTTACTCTGCAGAGGGTGTTGCTTCTGGTTTGATTTCACTTCCGTTGAAATACATGCACACTACTGTGGAAACTGTACACAAGGAAGACGTGGAAAATGTAATCAACCTGATTTACGAAGTGTTGCTTCAGGTGAAACCCGGGCATGATTTCCGGTATATTAAATAATTCTTAGGTTATCCGACAGACCACTCAAAGCGGTCAGACGGATAAAATTAATCGAGGCCTGTGGTGACACAGGCCTCGGTTTTTTTAGATTTATGGCCACAGATTCACTGATTAAAATCTGAGAATCTGTGGCTTGATTTTTCTATTTGATTTCAAATCCAACAGCCTTCATATCATCCCAAAAACCTGGATACGATTTATTCACCACCGAAGGGTCGTTGATCACCAGATCATTTAATGTAGCCCATGGAGCTAATCCCATCGCCATGCGATGATCATGATAGGTGTCGATAGTAATTGTTTCACCGGTAATTTTACCGGGAGTCAGAATCCATTTTCCCGTTTGTGGTTCGGTTAACGTAGCTCCGATTTTAGCCAGTTCATTTTGTAAGGCAGCGATTCGATCCGTTTCTTTAATACGAAGGCTTTCCAGACCAGTAAACTCACCACGAATTCCTTTGGCTGCACACACGGGTAATACCGTTTGTGCAAGGTCGGGGCAATCTTTAAAATCCCAGGTTAATTCATTCGAATGATTTTGTTTTGAAAGTTTGAGTTGGTTGTTCTCAAAAGCAGATCGCACGCCAAGTGTTTCCATGATGCGGGCTATCACGCGGTCGCCTTGCAATGACTTTTCAGAAACATTGGGCAATGTAATATCGGCCGTATTCGCCAATGCGGTAAATCCATACCAATAGCTGATCGCTGACCAGTCTGCTTCTACGGTTACGTGAGCAGTTTTGTATGGCATACTTGGAACTTCAACAACTTGTTTTTTTAAATCCAGCGTAGCCTTCACACCAAATTCCTGCATGAGTGCTGCGGTCATTTCAATATAAGGCACACTACCAATTTTCCCGGTAAGGGAAAGCGTGAGCCCTTTTGGTAAAGTGGGGGCAATCATCATCAATGCAGAGATATACTGGCTGCTTACGTTGCCCGGTATTTCAATCTGGTTGGCACGTTGAGAATCAAATCCTTTTGTTTCGATGGGTGGAAAGCCTTCCTTTTCGAGGTAATCAATTTCGGCCCCGATTTTCCTAAGTGCATCTACCAATATGCCAATGGGGCGTTCCTTCATGCGGGGTGTGCCAGTGATGATTTTGTTTTTGCCCGATACTGCAAAATAGGCAGTTAGAAAACGCATGGTAGTGCCGGCATCCATTATATCAATGATTTTATCATCACTGCCTACGCATTTAATCATGAGCTGAGTGTCGCGCGCATCGGATAGATTACTAACCGTTGATTGGCTGCCACTGAGAAATTTTAGTATCAATGCACGATTACTGATACTTTTTGAGGACGACAGATTTACTGTAGTTCCCGCGAGGGAGGCTGATTTTTTTATGATGAGATTCGATGCCAATGTATGCGAGCGTTAATTTGTGCTAAAAGTAAATTTTATCAGTAGATTTTTGTAGCAACATGAAACATTTTGGTCTAATATTTGGTTGAAATGGGTATGACAACTACAAAAAAAATCATGTTAGGCGTAGGTGTGGCAGGCGGGGCCCTGCTGGCTGCGTGGTTGCTCACGGGCGACCGTAAAACGAAAACAAAAGAGTTCGTTGCGAAGAAGGCTGAAGTGTTAAAGCGGTCTTTGAAAAAGCAACCGAAAGTTTATGATGATTCAGAAGTTCATTATGTCTGATTCGACTGATAATACTTCAAGGACTCTTCAATTTCTGCAGGGTTAACCTCCACATCCCACCTGGCTTGCCCAATTCCTTCCGGCAACGCCATCAATATCTTACTGCCTTTATTTTTCTTGTCTTGCTGCATGAGCACGATGATTTCAGTAAGTGATTCAGGCAACATAACTTTAGGATAAATTTGATTCAGATATGTTGTAATCTGATGGAGTTCATCCTCAGTTATCAGATTTTTGTTTTTAGCAATAAAGGCCTCCGCAATCATTCCTATTCCTATCGCTTCGCCATGAAATAGCCGGTTCGCTGAAGTGAGGAAATAGCTTTCAATTGCATGACCCACAGTATGGCCAAAATTCAAAATCTTTCGCAATCCTTTCTCGCGGGGATCTTTTTCAATCACTTGCTGTTTAAATGCTACAGAATGAGAAATTAATTCGGTCAAATCCTGGTTTTCAAGTGATTTACTTTTCAGTTCGTTCCACATTTTTTTATCGGAAATTATGCAGTGCTTGATTACTTCTGCAAAGCCAGATCGCAACTCACGAGTGGGTAAAGTCGCTAAAAATTTCGAACAGATTAAGGTAGCTATCGGCTCGCAAAACACCCCGATATGATTTTTATACTGATGAAAGTCAATTCCAAGTTTTCCTCCCACGCTTGCATCTACCTGGGCCAAAAGTGTAGTGGGTACGAGCAAAAATTCAATACCGCGTTTGTACGTAGCAGCGCAAAAGCCACCTAAGTCGCCAAGTACACCGCCACCCAGAATCACTAGCAACGAATGGCGGTCGAACTGATACTGGGTTAATTGCTCCCATACACGCTCGCAAGTTGCCAGGTTTTTATGTTCTTCACCGGCAGGAATTTCCATCAGATGATGTGCGGGAAGAACCTCTTTAATTAATGGATAACAATAGTTGATTGTATTCGAATCAGTTAGCACTCCCAAAGAAGAAAATTGCCGACCCGAAAGAAATGAGCGTATCATTTCGCCTGGGTCTTGCTGAATGGAAATTTGTGATTTTTGCATTAAAATTTACATGCTATTTATGGCAAAATAACTCATTATTCTATCAATTGAAGAGAGCGGATAAACATTCTTAACTATCGTGCTAACAGTCGTTATTAAAATCCTGTTCTCCATTATATTTGTGCGCAATTCTACCTGTTTATGAGCGCATCATCCAACATACATTTTGACGATACCGAAGTAGCATTCTCTTATAAGAGTGATAAAGAACTACGGAAGGCAAATTTTATTTTCTCGCTGGTAAATAATCCTGTAATGTCAGGCATTGCCACTGGATTGGCAAAATTAGGCCTTACTTTACACTTGCCTGTAAAGGGCCTTATTAAAGCCACTGTATTCGAACATTTCTGTGGAGGTGAAACAATCGCTCAGAGTGAACAAACTATCCGCACACTTGGGCGCTTTCATGTAGGAACAATTCTTGATTTTTCTGCTGAAGGAGCTAAGAATGAAGAAGGATTTGACAAAACCACAGAGGAAATATTAAAAACATTGGATAAGGCCAGGGGTAATCCGGATATTCCATTTACTGTATTTAAGTCAACCGGTTTGGTGAGTATGGATTTACTCACAAAAGTGCAGGCTAAAGATGCATTGACAGAAGAGGAAAAAATTGCTTTTCAACATTTTCATGACAGAGTAGAAAAAATCTGTTCGCGCGCTCATCAATATGATGTGCCGGTAATGATTGATGCGGAAGACAGCTGGATTCAAAATCCGATTGATGAAGTAACGTATGAAATGATGAAGCGCTTTAATAAGCAGCGTGCCATTGTGTGGAATACCTACCAGATGTATCGCAAAGACATGCTTGAAAATCTGCGTAATGCATTTCATGATGCAGCTATGCATAATTATTTTATCGGGGCTAAACTGGTGCGTGGCGCCTATATGGAGAAGGAAGCTGAGCGGGCAAATAAAATGGGTTATGAAAATCCTATTCACCCGAACAAACCCGCTACTGATGATTCATTCAATAAAGCACTTGCTTTTTGTATTGATAATAAACAGCGTATCAGTGTATTGTGCGGTTCACACAATGAATACAGTAATCAATATCTTACTATCCTGATGGAAAAGCACAGCATGCAGCCCAATGACAAGCGCGTGTGGTTTGCCCAATTATTGGGTATGAGCGACAATATTTCTTTTAATCTCGCCAAAGCTGGATACAATGTAGTAAAGTATGTGCCTTATGGTCCGGTAGAATTGGTGATGCCTTATCTCATCCGCAGGGCTTCAGAAAATACCTCCGTGGCAGGTCAAAGCAGTCGTGAGTTAACCATGATACGCAAGGAGCTGGCGCGCAGAAAAAATGGTAAGGCTTCCAACTAAATTTTAAGGTGTTGCCGGCTAAACCGGGTATTTAGCGGTGGGATTTTTTTGCCTATTGCCAATTGCCTAATGCCTTTTGCTTATTTTTGCCCCCTAATTAAGTATTACGATAAATCGCGATAGATCATGCAATTAAGCGAACAGGAACTCATCCGCAGACAAAGTTTACAGGAACTACTAAAACTAGGTATCAATCCATATCCTGCTGAACTTTTTGAAATCAATGTGTCGGCTGCAGATATTCACGAGCATTATCCTAACCAGAAAATCGAATATAAAGATGTATCGATTGCCGGCCGCATTATGAGCCGCAGGATAATGGGTAATGCTTCCTTTGCTGAATTGCAGGATGAAACAGGTCGCATTCAGTTGTACTTCAGAAGAGATGACCTTTGTGCTGGTGAGGACAAGACACTTTATAATACAGTATTCAAGAAATTACTGGATATCGGAGATATCATTGGTGTGAAAGGATATGTATTCACTACTCAAACCGGTGAAATTTCAATTCATGTAACAAGCTTTAAAATTCTTAGCAAATCATTGAAGCCACTTCCGGTTGTAAAGGAGACTAAAGATGACCAAGGAAATGTGGTGTTGCACGATGCATTTACTGATCCGGAGCAACGCTATCGCATGCGGTATGTAGACCTGGTGGTTAACCCTCAGGTGCGCGATGCTTTTGTGAAACGCACAAAGCTGGTGAATTCCATGCGCGGGTATCTTAATGATAAGGGATATCTCGAAGTAGAAACACCCATACTGCAACCTTTATATGGAGGTGCAGCCGCGCGTCCATTTAAAACACACCACAACACATTGGACATGACGCTTTACCTGCGCATTGCTAATGAACTTTACCTGAAGCGCCTGATTGTTGGAGGTTTTAATGGTGTGTATGAATTCTCGAAAGATTTTCGCAACGAAGGTATGTCACGTTTCCACAATCCGGAATTCACACAAGTGGAATTATATGTTGCCTACAAAGATTATAACTGGATGATGAATCTGGTGGAGGAAATGATTGAAAAGGCAGCAATGGATATGCATGGCAGCAC
>JALOMN010000150.1 GCA_025455445.1 Cyclobacteriaceae bacterium | reverse complement strand
GTAAGTTTTATCGGAAAAGAAATACCAGAATATGTATTTTGGATAAAAACCCTGAGCTCAATTTAATACGAATTAATTACTACTTTTGACAACCACTATAAGAATATTAGCAAAGACAAACAGAGGAAGAGCAGATTATGAATAAGTACGTTGCATCCGTTGAGGGAAAACTTCTTCTACATCATAAACAATAGATTTTTGAATTAACCTGATATAGAAAATGTTAGACCGACAAATTATTATACAAACACTAATTGAAAAAAAGGGATTTAAAAATTTCCTTGAGATTGGTGTATTCAGGGGCAACGTTTTTTTTAACATAAAAGCTAAACACAAAGTTGCCGTTGACCCAAGCTTCAGCTTTACTACAAGTAAGCGTATTCGCAGAACCATAAAATCACCCAACAATCTTTTTGCAAACTTTATTGAAAAGACCAGCGATGATTTTTTTGCTCAGGATGCGCCCACATTGTATAGTACAACAAAGGTGGACATATCACTGATAGATGGCATGCACGAGTATGCATTTGCACTTCGCGATGTTGAGAATACATTAAAATATCTTCAACCAAATGGTGTGATTATCATGCACGATTGCAACCCTCAAACACCAGAAGCGGCTGTTTCTTTCAATGATTGGAAAAACAGAAACTTTGAAGGTAACTGGAACGGGGATGTCTGGAAAACCATTGTTTACTTGCGCAGTTTACGAAAAGACATTAATGTGTTTGTACTTGACTGCGACCACGGGTTGGGGATTATAACCTGGGGCACACCCGAAAATCTTCTTACCTACACACCAGAAGCGATAGAGAAAATGACTTATGATGAGTTTGTCAACAAAAGAAAAGAGTTATTGAATCTTAAAGAGCCTGAATATTTCAAACAATATTTCAAATTATAGGTAGATACTCAAACACTTCTCTAATTCTTAGCTGTTAAAATTAGTAACTAATTATCCTTTTGTTGAAAAGCTTCCGATCACCAATTCTGAAATGCCATGCATCATCAAGCCATCCAAGGCATTTTTGTTATTAGGATAACAGCAGTTGAGAAAAATAATTGTACGAAAAGAATATCCACCGGAAATTAGCATGGATTTGAAGCCAATTGCGGGTAACTTATAGTTATAAAGTCCATTTTTTTTGATTCCGTTCAGCAACGCTGGGTAAGAAGATCCTATAAAGATCGGCAATGCTAATGCTCAGCGTTACTTTGCTTAGAAGAAATAATAACACCTCACAATCAAAAATATTATCTTCGCACCATGGACTATGCGAGCATTCTGGCGAACATCACACGTCACATCAGCCTCACCAAAGAAGAGGAAGATTTTTTTGTTTCGATACTTAACCCAAGAAAACTAAAGCAAGGAGAGTTTGCCGAAAAAGCAGGAGAAGTAACTACTGGCTTTATCCAGGTAGCCTCAGGATGCCTGATGACTTACTTCACCGATAAGGAAGGCAATGACCAGGTGATACAGTTCTCTACTGCAGGCTGGTGGACGGGTGACTTACACAGTCTCACAAAACAAGAACCTTCTATTTATTCTACCCGGGCGTTGGCCGATAGTGAAATATTACTATTGCCAAAAATCCGGTTGGAAGAGCTGCTGGAGCGCTATCCAAAATTTGAACGGTTTTTCCGAATCATGTTTCAGAATTCATTGGTCACGCACCAGGCTCGCCTCATTGAAGCCTTCTCATTACCTGCCGAAGAGCGATATAACAAATTTCAAAAACGCTATCCGCAACTGGAACAATATGTGCCGCTCAAATACATTGCTTCCTATCTTGGCATTACCCCGGAGTTTTTAAGTAAAATCAGGCGTAAGAGAAGTAATTGACAGTTGACAATGTGCAATTGACAATAACTTGATAATTCTTGGCTCCTGATTTCTTAATCTAGTTCAAGATCATTCCCCTCCTTTCTTAACCTGGTTCAAGTGCCTGTGGCTGGCTGCAGTGCTACCTTTGTATCGCAATCAGGGAGAGAATCTTCCTGAACAATACAAAGAAGAAACAACTAAAATTTAAAAAATTATGTCAACAGCAACTGTAACAGCGACCAAGTGGGGAATCGATACAACCCACACCGAAGTACAATTTAAAGTGAAGCACCTGGTGATTTCTACCGTAACCGGATTTTTCAAAAAATTCAGCGGAAGCGTAGAAAGCGAAACCGAAGATTTTGATGGCGCTTCTGTAAACTTCAGCCTTGATGTGAACAGCATCGACACCAATCAGGCTGATCGCGATGCTCATTTGAAGTCAGCTGACTTCTTTGCAGCAGAACAATATCCAACGCTTGACTTCGCTGGTACCTTGAAGAAAATATCAGGAAACGAATATACATTGAAGGGTGACTTAACGCTGCGTGGCACTACTAAACCCACAACGTTGAATGTAGAGTTTGGTGGCATTATGGTTGACCCTTGGGGAAATACCAAAGCAGGTTTTGAAATCAACGGAAAAATCAATCGCAAAGATTTCGGTTTAAACTGGAGCGCAGTAACTGAAGCTGGTGGTTTGGTAGTAAGTGATGAAGTGAAAATTCACATCAACGCTGAATTAGCAAAAGGGTAATAGGTTAATTGGGGTTAATTATTCAAAATGAAAGTCCGGTCATTGACCGGACTTTTTGTTTTATCTGAAACATCAGAATCGTTTACTCACAAAAAATAGTTTAGTATGTCAGTCTTCGAGTGCATCAGACTGACAACGTGCGAAAGATTGACAACCTGCTGAAGACTGCGCGCGATATACATCACCCACGATAGATGCCCTTGAAATAAGAGCTTAAAAAATTTACTTCAGTGTTTCTGAAAGGCCTACGCGATATGAGGTTGCTTGTTCATTCAAAAATTTAGATGCTTTGCTGCTGTCAAAAATGTAATCATTCTCATATTGATACATCATTTCTATAACCTCACGTAGTACCGGAATGAATAAGCCCAAAATTCTTACACCCGTTTTTCCCAATGCCTGAATGCCCTTGTCAGGCATATTTTTTATTTCATAAGCAAGTCGCACCAACTCCTCACCGGTTATTTTTTCTGAGCTGGTAAGTGTATGCCAGGTTTGATTATAGGCTTCTTCAGAATTTCCCAGTAAAGCTACAGTGCGTGCCGCGTCCGGTGTATAGGTGAATGTGTGCACTTTCTTTTTGTCGCCAATCCATTGAGCAGCCTTTCCAGCTTTTAGTCGTTCGGTAACCGTACTATGAATCATACTGAGTGTTGCACCCGGTCCGTAAAAATCAGCAGCACGAACAATCATGGCATTCAGATTTTGCGCTTTTATTTCTTCCAGAAGCATCGTGGCAATTTTTGCGCGCACCTCCCCCTTTTTACTGTTCGGATTAAACGGTGTTGTCTCCGTCATCACACCATTCACTAGTCCATAACTATATACGTTATCAAAAAAAACGAGTCGGGCATTATGCTTCTTACATGCATCGATAGCATTCTTCATCACCACCGGCCATTGTTGCTGCCATATGGTGGCTTCATATTTTAAGCCTGCCACCAGGTATACAATCTTGCTTCCGGCTACGGCCTTTTCAGTTTCACTATAATTGAGCAAATCAGCTTTCACTAATTCATCAGAAGCATTTACCTTTTTGGGGGTTCGGCTTACTTGCCTGATCTGCGCTGTGTGCTGAGGCAGAAGTTTAGATAATTCCTGTCCGATGATTCCGTTGGCGCCTAATATTGTTTGCATATGAATTTATTTTTTAAGTCGAACGTGGTAATAATTTATTTTACCGATAGCAAATATTCTGATACGGACAATTACGACAGATTTCAATTTGATCCGTCTGGTCAAAGACTTCCTCCGGGTTAAAAATCTCTTCGAATAACTCTGTTAAACGCGCTTCAAATTCCGGCAACATGGGCGAAATATCACTCACAAAAACGTTTCCATGCTTGAATCCAAACTGTGCGGTATCTTTAAACAGGTAGTCACGGTTAAATAGCCCCGGCACCATTTTCATACTATCGTATTTAAAATGGGTTCTCCTATAGAGCAACGCATAGAGCAAAGTCTGAAACGCTGCTTTGTTTCTATTTTTTTTGCTTCTGTTAAACAGCTCATCCACATCGTTAAAACCCAATGAATCGGTGCCGGTTTTATAATCGATTATGCGTAACACATTCTCTTTACTATCAACGCGGTCAATCTTTCCGCCAAACACAGCTTTACCGGGCTTATGTTTAATCTCTACAGACGCAAATAAATTTTCGGTTTCAATTGCCTCCATGGTAAACGGTGCATGTAGTTTGTCTTTATGCAGAATGCGATGCGCAAAGCGTCTTACAATTTCTCGCACCACTACCTGCTGACCTTCATATTCCATCGGTTTGTTGGGGTCAAGGCGAAACTGCTCTTTAAAGATTTCATCAATAAGATTATCTACCACCCTGTGGGTATTTTCAAAATCTTTTTCTTCCACCAGATTGCTGTTCTTACTAACCTGTAATCTCCTGTAGAAACGTTCCATCACGCTGTGAACAAAATTACCGAGTATACGTGCATCGATTGTGTCTTCTACTTCTTTGGGTTCTTTAATACCCGCTACCTGCTGAAAATAAAATTTCAATCGACAGTCTAAATAGGTATTTATCGCGGAAGGCGAGATGCCGGTAAAGGTATAGCGGTTATTATTTAATTTATGAATTGCCTCCAGCACGACCTGATCCTTGCGAATTACGATTGGATGAATTACCGCAGGTTGCACCGGGTTGTGAAGTATTTTGCGCACAATGGGTAAACCACTTTCATACATTAATTGCTGCAGGTAACGACTCATCTCACCCTGCCCTAGCCTATCGGTTTCAGTATTGTAAAAGAGGAAAATATTTTCTGCGCGCTGTAACACACGATAAAATAAATAGGCATAGATGGCATCCTGATGTTCTACCGTTGGCAAGCCATAAGCACGTTTTACATTAAATGGCACATACGACCCCTTTCCTCCAAATGAGGGAAGCGCCCCTTCATTCATGGATAGGATAAACACATTCTTAAAATCAAGGTTACGCGTTTCAAGCACACCCATGATCTGCAAGCCCTTTAACGGCTCTCCCGTAAAAGGAATTTTTTGTGCGTTCACAAGTTGCTTAATCAAACGCAAAAACGATTTCAAAATACGCGCTCTCTCCTTGGTGTCTATGTCATCCACATCTGTCTTTGCACCTAAAATCTCCTGCACCCGGTTTATAAGCTTTATGAAATGAAATGCATATTCTTTGTCTGCATCTGCAATTGAATCAACCGCCCCGATTTCATGAAATATAGCTGTGAGATAGGGAAGAAATCCTTCTTTAAGATCGCCAAACAT
>JALOMN010000149.1 GCA_025455445.1 Cyclobacteriaceae bacterium | reverse complement strand
TCATTGGCATTATCTTCAAATGTCCACTGAGCAAAAGCACCTGCCACCGCAAATGTACCTTCGGTAGTAAAATTACGCTCCGTATTATTTGCCATACCCTGACCATCGGTGCTTGATAAACTCTTATCAAAATTCAACACAAACAAAGTACCTGTACCAAAATCAGCATTAGGGTTGATAGTTACTTCTGCTCCACTTACGGTGATCGTTGTAGGAACCACCACACCATCATACTGACGGGTAAGTGTAATTGCAGAAGTAGAGGCCTGATCAACAGCTACATTAAATGTAGCAACAATACTAGCACCCACAGGAACACCCACTGCACTGGTTGCTCCATTTAAATCAATTCCACCTGCTGTAATAGCAGTTAGCGCCAGTGCAGGCTTTTCATCCTCACTGCATCCATTTAGCACAGTGGCAAGACCGCCCGCCACCAGCATCAAACTCAAAAACAACTTGATCGTTTTCATACTCATTTACATTTTAAATTAAAGTTTAACATATTTATTCTCATCTATTTAGTTTTCCCATCCGGGATTTTGTTCCAATGCTCCTTGCGTTAAATCGATTTCTGTTTGCGGTATCGGCAATAACTCATGCTTGCCTTTTACGAAACCAAGAGGACCAAGCACTGCTTCCGCTTTGCGCGTGCGCACCAGATCCCAAAACCGATGTCCTTCCATCGCCAGTTCTACTCTTCTCTCCTGAAGAATAATATCTCTCAATTGATCTTTGTTTGTATTGGTGATATCCGGCAGAATGGCATTGTTACCTTCCCGCGCGCGCTGTCGTACCTGGTTCAGATATACTAACGCCTGCGAAGGATTATTATTTTCATTTAATGCTTCGGCAGCGATTAATAAAACTTCGGCATAACGGATCACCCTGCGGTTGTGCCCGAATGAAGGTGGCACCGTATTTCCTGGTGTCCATACCTTTTGATTATAACATTCTATCTCAGCCTGACCATGCGAATCAACGCTTTCGTCTGGTGTTACGCCATCACCTAAAATAGTAACGCCATCCAACACTTCGCCAAGGTAAATCACAGTGGATTGCAGTCGGGGATCTCCCGGTTCAAAACTACTGCGGAGACTTAAGGTTGGTCGGTTAAAACCCCAACCACGATTGGGTGTACCCCGCACTGCCTGTACGTTGGCATATTGATTACCTCCATTCTGAAGACCTTCGCTTCCAAATGCAGATATTTCAAAAACTGATTCGATTCCATGTTCACCATTCACACTATTGGCATCATCAAAATCGGTTTCCAGATTATAATCACCGGAATTAATTACATCCAACGCCTTGGCTGCTGCATCAGGCCATTTTTCCTGCACGAGATATACTTTTGCCAACAGTGCTTGAGCAGCACCTTTAGTGGCACGTCCTAAATTGGTTGAACTACCATAATCAGGTTTTGCCGGTAAATTATTGATGGCGAATAGCAAATCTTCTTCTATAAATTCATACACATCTTCTTTACTGCTGCGCGGCAACACCTGTGGATCTACCGAAACCAACAGTGGCACACCACCCCATGCGCGCACTAAATCAAAGTAAAATACGGCACGTAAAAACCTGGCTTCACCCACGTAGCGATTGCGCAACGTTTCATCCATATTGATAGCGGGTACTTTTTCAATTACTACATTGGCGCGTCTTACTGCTTTATATAAGGTATTCCACCAACGTAAAATTGTTCCTTCTGTTTTTATATGCTCAAACCTGTCAAACGGCCCCACACTAAATGCAGCATCATCGGGATTGCTTCCTTTATTCGCATCATCTGACATGATATCGGTTAAGGGAAATAAACCTGAATTAAAATTCGATTCACGAAAGGTGTTATATACTGCATTGGTCGCAAGTAATGCATCACCTTCTGTAGAGGGAAAGTTGGCTTGTGTCAATTCGCCTTGCGGTGGTTTTTCTAAAAAATCTTCGCACGCGATTGGTATGAACAGTAACCAAAGTATATGAAGTAATTTCCTGCTTTTCATATTTATATCTTTTAGAAAGTCATATTTAAACCAAATGAAAAAATACGCGGAATGGGATACGTTCCCGTATCAATGCCATTCAACACCGGATTGCCACTTACAATTTCAGGTGTGTAACCGGTAAATTTAGACCACGTGTAAAGGTTAGTCACGCGCGCATAGGCCCGAACAGCATTCAGTGAAACTTTGCTGGCCAATGATTGTGGAAGTGTATAACCAATGGAAATATTTCGCAGGCGAATAAATGAACCGTCATAAATATACCGTGACGAAGGCTCATAGTTTATACCACCATTACTAGGTCTCGGCTCAGTATTGCTGCTGCCTTCTCCATCCCAGAAATTGAGATAACGCTGTTCGAAATTATAAGGGTCAGGTCTGATAATTTCTTTTCCATTAAAAATTTTATTTCCGCTTTGTGATTGTATGTCGGCAGTAAAATCAAATTGTTTGTAATAGAGGTTTGCATTGATACCCAATAAAAGTTTTGGAATGGGTGACCCCAGATTGGTGCGATCATCACTGTTCAGCACACCATCATTATTGATATCTTCAAATTTCAAATCACCCACCTCGGTAGATGAAAGACGAGGATAGGAATTGAGTTCACTCGCATTCTGGAATACACCTATTACATTATATCCATAGAATGAACCAATGGGCAAACCCGGCACTGTGCGCGTAACCTGGCGACCATTAAACAGACCAATTAATTGCTCATCGTCCCGACCGGTTCCGCTGATCTTTAATGTTTCGTTATGGATAGTGGTACCCACCAAACCAATGTCATATTTTAAACCACTTTTTGTTTCGCTGTGCCATCCTAAATTTATTTCAAAGCCGCGATTAAGAACTTCACCGGCATTAAAAGTAATCACAGCACCATCGCCATTTCCGAAATAACCTGGCACCGGCAAGTCAATTAAGATATCGCTGGTGGTGCGCTGATAATAATCAATTTCAGCAGTGAGCTTATCATCCAGAAATCCGGTTTCCAAACCGATGTCAATCTGTTCGGTAGTTTCCCATTTCAGGTTTGGATTGCCCGCCACACCATAGGTAGCACCTGAATAGATAATGTCTCCGGCAAACACCGCATTCACACCATTCTCAACCAACGAATACTGGCGCTGATAATTGATCTTTTCATTACCAATCTGACCCCAGCTGGCTCTGAATTTCATGTTCGAGAAAATCTTATTGTCTTGCATGAATGATTCATTAATCACATTCCAACCCAATGCCAGTGAGGGGAAGTTTGCATAACGATTGGCTTCCGAAAACTTGGACGAACCATCTCTTCTGAATGTAGCGGTAAATAAATATCGGTTATCGTAGGTGTAATTTGCGCGACCCAGGTAAGATAACATCGAAAAATTAAAGTTTGGGTTAACACCGTTGTTGGCAAAATTTGGAGATACCAGGTTTGGAAAAATATTCACATACCAGAAATCTTCACTGGGTCTTAAAATATTTTCGGCTCCTAAAAAAACTGATTCAGATGTTGACTCCTGCATGGTATATCCCGCAACTGCATTCACCCGATGCACACCTGATTCTTTTTGGTAACTGATTGTGTTTTCCCACAGCCAATCCACGCGGTCGTTATATCCCTTTCCTAAATCGCTGGTTGCATTCTGTTGTTGCGCATTCACAAAGAACTCAGGCGTAAAACTTTTCGACTTTGAATATTCGATGTCAGCGCCAAAGCTGGTGCGAAAAGTAAATCCTTTTAGAAAATCTACTTCGGCATAAATATTATTTACACTGCGCAGCCCTGTACTGGTGATGTTTGTGTATTCAATATCCGCCAACACGTTACCAACACCCGGCACCGGTGAAAAAGATCCATCCGGTTGAAAAGGCGTGATGGTTGGCCAGGCACGATAAACATTAAACACTGCACCGCCATTGGTTTCTTGTCGTGTGTAAGGAGTAAAAGATAAGTTACTTCCGAAGCGGAGAAATTTTGTGAGGTTAAGTATGTTGTTAAATTTCATTGATACACGCTCATACTCTGACTTCTCTATGATACCACCCTGGCTGAAATATCCGAACGAGGTATAATACTGAAACTTATCAGAGCCGCCAGCAAATGACACCTGGTAATTTTGTATCGGTGCCGTGCGAAAGATTTCCTTTTGCCAATCGGTATTGGGCACTGCGTCTATATTATTATAAGTGCCGGGATTGATCTTGTTGCGAACAGTGGCATATTCTTTTCCATTCAATAAATCAATTTGCTGCGCCAGTTGCTGCACGGAATATTCAGCGGTAACATTGATAACCGGGTATGCATTAGTCTTATTACCCATTTTTGTGGTGATCATAATCACACCATTCGCACCACGTGATCCATAAATAGCGGTGGCAGAAGCATCTTTCAACACTTCCATCGAGGCAATATCAGCCGAATTAAGAAAGTCGATATTTTGAAGAATAACTCCATCTACTACATAAATCGGTGAGGAATCATTAAAGGTACCGATACCGCGAATGCGCACATAGGTGCCTGCGCCCGGTGCACCGGAATTGCTTGCTATCTGAACGCCCGGAATTTTTCCCTGCAAAGATTGCATGGGGTTAATGGCAGGAACAGCTGTTAATTCTTTGCCTTTTATACTTGAAACAGCCCCAGTAAGATCAGATTTTCTTACTGTGCCATATCCCACTACAACAATCTCTTCCAGGCTAACCGCATCCGACTCAAGCACAATATCTAGCACAGTGCGCTCACCCACGGCAACAGACTGGGTTTTATAGCCGATAAATGAAAAAAGGAGTGTTTCGCCCGTTCCAACCTCAATTTGGTATTTTCCAGACATGTCGGTGGTGGTACCTCTGCTGGTGCCTTGAATCAAAATATTCACCCCAGGTATACCCGTAGGTTCTTCGGCTGAGGTCACTTTACCTGAAATTACCCTGGTTTGCGCAGATAGCGCCAATGGGATTAAGCAAAGTAGGATGAGCGCGTAATGTTTTATCATATGCAATCAACTGATTAATAAAGATTTAACTACCTGTTGAGTGTAGAAACCGATGAGTTTCAAGTTTTAACACATAACCAAGTTTGCTAAAGTCAATACCTGAATCAATATTTTTTTAAGATATCCCTCTTCTAAGGCAAGTAAAGAAAGGGAAAAATACCGAACAATTTTGCGCTTAAAAAACATCGATTTCAACCGATTTCATCCGTATTTTTCAAATTTTACGCAACGATGTTCAGGAATTAGAAATCTCATTTTCCTGAACATATTCTGTAAGAATAATTTCTTCCCATTTAGAAGCAATGAGAATTTTGCCACTTTCTTCCAACGCGGTGAGTTGCCGCTGTACCTTCTGTTTGAATGACCATATCGTATTGGTGCGTAATTCAAGTTTTTCTGACAATACCTCCAGAGTTTCGGTTTTTCTTCCAGCCACCACGAGGTAGGTGATAAAAAAGGCCTTTTCGATAGGAAATTTGATACCTTGAAAGATGGTATTGGCGGTAACAGATTCATTATAACCACATCGGGTGCATCGCCTGGCAAATTTCTGTGAACCCTCAAAGTATTTATCGTTTTTGCATTTGGAGCAGGTAAAACCCTGCTCCCACTTCAAAGTTTCCAGGAAGCGATAGCAGGAAAGTGTATCCGGATAAAGTGTTTTAAACTCCTCGTAACTCATTGTTTTTTCGAGCAAGCGCTCTTCCAATACCTCTTTAATCTTGTTCTTGAGCTTCCAGTTATCCAGGTCAAGCACGGAGTTAATCTGGTTAATCTCCCGGGTTTGCTTTAGCAACTTCTGGTTAATCTCCTCCAGTTGAAAGTTTTTTGTGTTTAATTCCTGGGTGCGCTCAGAAACTTTATGTTCCAGTTCTTTTGTCACCTTGTCTTTCAGCATCATGTTCATTTCATGCTGATGAATAATTCTGCGCATGGCGCGATCACGGTTTTCTTTCAGGATTGTAATTCTATCGCCCAAAGCAAATGTGAGGAACAACATCTCAACCACGAAACTAAAATGCAAACTGTAATGCGAAACAGTAGTAAGCACAATCACATTGAAGAATACCAGACTGCGAATAAAAAAGCCAGTTAATAACAACCCGTAGGCAATTACAAAATAACGGGCAGGTTTATAGCCCCTTTGCCAGACGTAAATACCTGTATAAAATATCAACGCCAGTGGCAGGATTTCAATAAACCGAAACGCAAAAAATTCAGGATAAAAAAACAGTTCAAATAAAAATATTACTGTGCGTATACCAATCATTAATTTCAAGGCTGTATCCAGTTTACGTGCACGGGCCGTGGTGCTTAAAAATCTGCGCGTAAATACGAGCGCCCAAAAAATCAACAGGTAGAGAAAAATTCCACTGGCATAATCATTCCACCTTGGAAAATCAGGCCAGATATATTGGAAGCCCACACCATCGAGACTCATCGCATAAAAAGCCACACTAAGAATATAACAGATGTAATAGATGTACTTTAATTCGCGGATGGCCAGAAATACCAATAAGTTGTACAATGAAATAATTAATATCATTCCATAGAATGTACCATAGAGGAAATATTCATTCAGTGCATAATAAACAAATCGATTTACAGAACGAAAGGCAATGCGTATATCAGCAAACTCATGTGAGTATATTTTAAAATAATAAACCTGAACTGAATCGGTTTGAGCAGCTATTTGCACTTCAAAATTTTTATGTGCAAAGGTGCGTTGATGAAAGGGGTGATGATCACCCATCGTCATTTTCCTGTAGCCGCCATTGTTGGCAGGGGCGAAAACTTCTAAACTATCGATGGTTTGATCATAAAACTCAATGAGCCATATTTTATCTGATTTCTGTGGCTGCCTTACTGAAAATCGAATCCAATAAGAAGCACCGGATTGATAATCGCTGTTTTGATAAGTATCGCTTTGCTTAAATCTTGCTGCATGGGCACCCATGCTTACCTCTTCAAAAGTGAGTGAATTGGTAGTATCAATCAGAAACTCAAGATCCTTTAAAAAATAGATCCGTTCATCAATTGAATCATCAATAGTGGCCGTTTGTCCAAACGAAAAAAACGTTGCAAAAATGATCGCAACCGAAAAAAGAAACCCTTTCACCACGTATCGAAAATTTAATTTTGTTGCTTCAGATTTATTGTCATGTGAAATGACTTAAGCGTCAATTACACCTCTGTGGTGAAATTATTTCTAAATTCCTTTTATTCCTAATGCTGTAAAACTTCAGTAGGGTGAGCATCGACTACCGTCCTCTATATTCCAGCCTGTCGAGATTATTTTTCTTTGCCAGGTTATAAAGGCCACCCACTGCAAAATGTATCGTGATGGGATTACCTGTAAAATCGATCACATTGTTTAATGTATAATCCACCACATTATATTTTACCCTAAGCCCCATGTAAAATGAAGAAGAAAGATAATATCGATAACCCAAACCAAAATTAAAATTATAAGAAGCCACACTTTCTACCGGCATAGTTCCATTTTCGGCAAATACATCGAAACCATCAAAGCCAAGACCAAATAACGCCTGCAATTCATGTCGCTTGCTCACGATCAAATCCCTGCCCACATCAAAACCAAAATAACCTCCAAAAAACTCACGCGTTAACTCTCGACTATTATTTGATTTTGTTCTGCGTGCCCAGTAAGGGGTGGGTGTATCGCCCCATTTGAATGTGAGTGTCATGTCATAACTCATCTTATTCTTTTTATAACCAATCTGAAATCCCATATCCGGATGATTGCCCAGCACCTCAATATCTCCGGTAGGTATCCAGATTCCGGTTAGCCAGCTCATGTGCATCTCCTGATAATTGAGGTATTCGTCTACTGCACTGAAGTACCTGTTTTGCAACACCGTACCCTGATATTGATCCGTTTGCAGTATGCTGAAAAAACCCTTTCCGTCACTTTCATAAAACTCTGCTAATAAATATTCTACCGTACTTTCCGGATACGTTTCTTTTATTGCTCCGGCAAGTGTTTTTGTAAAACGATCAAATTCACTTCCTATCGATAAAAAACCATAATATGACTTATAGTATTCATATGTAGCGATATCATAATTTTTCTGAAGCTCCATCCTGTTGATATAGTTTTTGAGATGGTCAATCGTACTAGGCTTAAGAAGTGTATCATTAAAATTGCGCTCGATGAGCGAAAGTAAAATAGAAGCCCGGAATACCGGTTCACGATCACCGCATTTACTTAACCAGTAATTCAAAAGAAGTTGTGCCGAATCGGTTTTACTTTCCATCAGGTACTTCTTATAGAGCACAGATGAATTAAGCGAAACATCTTCGCAATCCAGTTGACGCAATGTCATGAGTTTATCAAAAGGATCTTGTGCAAAAGAAAAATGCGAAAACAAGACTATCCACAGAAAAAACCCCACCCTCTTCATAGTAAGAAAGTTACTGTGATTTATCGGAAAAGGAAAGTAAAAAGCGTTATTGTGATGCAAATCCCGACTGAAGCCCAACCGCACGTTTGGGCAAATCAGTGTTCTGTAAAATCTTGTTTTTCAGGTAATCAGGATAATCAGGGTGCTCCTTCAAAAATGTATCTGCAATCTCCATCGCTTCCTTAG
>JALOMN010000148.1 GCA_025455445.1 Cyclobacteriaceae bacterium | reverse complement strand
ACCAATTCTATGGGCACGATCAGTAGCCTGTGCTTCTACTGCCGGGTTCCACCAAGGGTCGAGAATGAATACATAATCTGCCTCGGTCAGGTTCAATCCAAGACCACCTGCTTTAATTGAAATCAGAAAGACCTTAAGCATGGGATCTTTATTAAATTTTTCTACTTGCTCTTTGCGATCGTTGCTGGATCCGTCCAGGTAAGCAAACGGAATTTTATATTCCTTTAACATGCCCTTTACGATATCAAGATGCTTTACAAACTGACTAAACACAAGCACTTTATGGCCTTCCAGCAAGGCGTTTTCAAGCATGTGCGTAAGGTCTTCAAGCTTACCTGAGCTGCCGGCATAGCGCGCATCAATCATTTTTGGATGATTGGAAAGCTGACGTAGTTTGGTGAGCCCTTCCAGAATCATCATGCGGGTATGATTAATTCCTTCTTTATCGATTTGATCAAGAATCTTATGGCGATAGAATGATTTTGCTTCTTCATATCGTTGCTCCTGCTCGGGCGTCATGTTGGTGTAATACACATTCTCTACCTTTTCAGGAAGATCGGTAGCAACCTGCGATTTTAATCTGCGCAGCACAAAGGGCCTGATGATGGCATTGAGTTTTTTGATTTTCGATTCATCCTGCCGCTTCTCAATGGGTTGCTGAAACTCATTTTTAAAAAATGTTTGCGTGCCCAATAATCCGGGATTGATGAAGGTCATCTGCGACCATAGATCCATGGTTGTATTTTCAAGCGGTGTGCCAGTGAGCGTGAGTTTATAGCGCGACTTCAATTCCAACACAGCCTTGGCAATATTTGAAGATGGATTTTTTATTACCTGCGATTCATCAAGAATGATATAGTTGAAATAAAATTTTTGCAACAGTTCGATATCAAGACGGGTGATTCCATAAGAAGTAAGTACGACATCGTATTTGCTGAAGCGCTCAATTTCCTTATTGCGCAGTGTGCCGGTATAGTTTAGGATTTTTAATTCCGGAGTGAATTTACTGGCTTCCATCTCCCAGTTATAAATCAGAGAAGTTGGCATGATAAGCAGCGAAGTGCCGGCCTTTCCTTTTTCTTTTTCTGATTGAAGTAAGGCAAGTGTTTGCACGGTTTTACCAAGCCCCATATCATCGGCAAGGCATCCGCCTAAATGAAATTCATTCAGAAAGCGCAACCAGTTATAGCCTGCTTTTTGGTAGGGGCGCAATGTGCCCGTAAAATTTTCAGGAACCGGATAATCTTTTATACCTGTAAATGATTGCAGGTTGCGCAAACGTTCACTCATCACTACTTTGGCAAGGTTGCCTTCTTCCAATTCGCGCAACAATCCCACGTGATGTTTTTTCAACATCGGTTTTTCATGGTCGCCCTGTGTTTCACTCATGGCAAATAAATCGCCATACTTTACAAGCCATGCTTCAGGAATAATTGCGATTTCACCATTGGGAAGTTTAAACTCAACTTTTTTCTTTAGAATGAGCTTTCGTAGTTCTTTAAATGAAATTTCAAATTCACCAAACTTGATACGTGCGTGAATATCAAACCAATCAATATTCTCTCTTACTTCAAGTTCAATTACTGCTTTACCAACAAAATATTTCTTATCACGGTTTTCCGGCTGACTAACTTCAAAACCAAGATTGAGCAGGTTAACGCGGTTTTCATTTAACCATGAAAAGGCCTGTGATTTAGCCAGAGAACATCGAAAACTGGTGATTGGCAAACCTAGTTTAAGAAGCGTTTGTGCATATTTCTTTTCGGCATCGATGTTTCGTTTTACACGATGAAAAAGGTATTGATCATCCTTTTTGTCAACGGTTACACTTACCGGGTCCGAGGTGCCTCCAAGGAAACGATGCTTGCCATATTTAAAAGCAAGTGCAAACGAAATTTTTCCAGCTTCATCATCCGCAGGGGCATTCGTTTCTTCGCTGCCAAACAATGTCGCTACTACTTTTTGATTTGCTGAGGCGAGTTCAGAAATAACAAGATGTGGGAGAGGATCATATTCTGTTTTGTTGATCTCAAAACCATTGGCTTCAATTTCATCAAAGGCAGCAATAAGAGGGGCAACAAACCGGTTGTAATAAGTCTCTTCCATGCTTTTTGGAATCACCACTTGCTTCTTACTTAAAAATGGCTGCAGTTTTTTCCCGTCCACATTTTTTTCGAAACCGTATAGTTTACCATTCAGCACCATCCACGCAGGATGCTTGCACACCAGGTAGGCACCCGGGTTGGGTATTTCCAATCGCTTGCCTTCATATTTTATGGTAGGAAAGTAAGTAGTGCTTTCTTCTGTTCTGTTAAAATGAAATTGAATGCTGGCTCTTTTGTCAGTTACTTCTAATCTGCGCCAGGTGGGCTCGCCATCATTACCCATTTCAAAGAGCATTTTTCCTTTTAGCTTGTCTAACACAGCAGCTCTGCGCTTCTCCATGTACGCTTCTATCTGCTCTTGTAATAGCTCATCGCCTTTTTCTTTTTTAAAAACCTTTGAGAAGAACTCATCAGGTTTCATAACCTTTTTTGAAAAGTGTTTCAGCACCGAATCCTGATTCATGCTATCCATAAGCTCAATTAGCTCATAGTCACGGTCGTCCAACCCTTTGGCAAACTCACGGGCATTTTTATGTGAAATGTTCTGGTGCTGATAGGTAAGCTTTCCCTTCTCATCTAAATGAACGATGTATGATTCGAAAATATAGCCCAGGTACTCATGTTGGTAGACAGAGTATATGATTTGAAACGGCTGTGAAGCAGATACTTTCATTAATGAGATTCTAAAAAAACCTTAGACTGTAAAGCTTGCACAGGCCCCTAAGCTGCAAAAAACAGCAGCATATGCAGATTTTCAGTATAAGCCGAATTGCAAAATAGTAACTTTTTGCGAACTAAACGCGTGATTGGGTACCTTATTCGCACCTGAAGAATAACAACTACAGGTATTGTGTGGTGGGTGTGCGTGAAGCAAGTCGGGCAGGATAGAATGAAACCAGCGTAGTAACAGAGATGATTACGACCGCGGTAATGATAAAATCATTGATGCGCATTTTAACAGGATAACTGCTCACCAGGGCACTTTCCATACCCATGCCCACCATGCCAAAGGTATCTTGCAGCCAGCAAATTGTCCCTCCGAGCAAAAGCCCAAAAGCGGCACCCCAAAAAGCAATCAGCACACCCTCGTTAAAGAAAATTCTTCGAATAACACTTTCGTGGGCACCCAGTGCACTGAGTATCGAAATGTCTTTTTTCTTATCCAGCGCGAGCATCATCAGCGAAAAGAAAATATTGATAGACGCAACAACAATCAATAGAGAGAGTGTAATAAATGTAAACAGTTTCTCCATTTTCAGAAGTTTATAAATCGCCTGATGTTGTTCTTCATTATTAAGCACTTTAAAACCTTCACCCAATACCTTTTTTAACTCACGCTGCACTTGCCCGATATCACTGCCGGCAAGCGTTTGTATTTCAATGGCGGTTCGTTTGTTGCCATACTCTAACAGATCTTTAGCAAAATCCAAGGGTACAAAAATGTAATTCTCATCAATCGTTTTTTCAATTGAAAAAACACCTCCGGGTTGCAGCGATTTTCGTGCATACAGTTGTGAAGGATCCATACTTGAGGTCTTACCCCCTTTCACATAATATATCTGCAAAGGCTGAAAGTTTTCATCTATGCTTACAGAAAGCGCATAACGCACACCGCGCCCCATAATGGCGTAAAGCACGCCATCTTTCCGTAGAATCAACTTGCCATCTTCTAAATGATTATCCAGTCGATGCTGATCCAGAAAATTGTCGCTAACACCTTTCATTTTTACTACCATATCAGCATCGCGGTAACGCACATAGGCATAGTCTTCAATTACTTCGGTAACAATCTGCACACCTTTAACTGATTTAATTAATGACAGCAGATTGTCAGTCAGTTCAAAAGATTTTCCTTTCTGTGCTTCTATTTTTAATTCAGGATCGAAAGAAGTGTTGATTGATCGCAGCAGACCTTCCAGCCCATTAAAAACCGAAAGCACGATGATAAGCGCAGCTGTAGAAAATGCAACACCCACCATGGACAGAATGGAAATGATATTAATGAAGTTTTTCTTTCGCTTTGAAAGAAAATATCGGGAGGCTATAAAAAGCGGAAAGTTCAAAGGTTAATACTAGCTTACTCTTTGGGGATATTCAGATTTTTAATCAGGTCTTCGAGGCGTTGTGCGTTTTCTTCAACCTCGTCAACCAAAAATATCAGATCTGGAACAATTCTCGCTTGGTTACGAATGCGATCGCCCAGCGCTTTTCTGATTTCACTTTTGTGAAGTTGAATGTTTTGCAGCACCGCTTTTTTATCACCGGCCAGCGTCAGGCTCAGATACACTTTGGCCACACTCAGGTCGGGACTCATACGCACTTCGGCAATAGTTACAAATGCCTTTCCAACAATGCCTTTTTTATTCTTTAAAAAGATATCGCTTAATTCCTTTTGGATAAGCTTTCCATATTTCTGCTGTCGTATTGTTCCGCTCATAACACAAAGATACTAAAGATTATAAGTTGCCTAAGGTTATACCGCTTCTACTCTCAACTTTTTTAAGTTACTTGCAAACTTAATTTCCTTTTGTGGTAGTTCGATTTTTTCGCATCAACGATCCTTACCGACTGGCGGCCATTATCGTGTTGATGGTGATTGCAAGTTTGCCGCTTTTCATCAACACCGTATCGCTTATGATGCACGAGCTCGAGGCGATGGTGGTTGGCGAGGGATTGGGTGAAGGCCTCAAATTATACTCGCAACTATTTACGAGTATGCCCCCACTTTTCGCCTGGTTGTCAAATTGGCTGTTTACCATTTTTGGTCATTCCGAAATTGCCTGGCGTGTTTTCGCCTTATTCATTTTGTTTTTTCAGATGTCGTTGTTTACGATCATTCTAATTAATAACAAAGCTCATCATGAGAATACCTATTTGCCGGGTTTAATCTTTGGTATGCTGGCCCTGTTTTCATTTGACATGATTTCAGTCTCTCCGGAATTATTAGCATCCACAATGATGTTGCTTGCATTGAACGAACTTTTCAAAGAAATCGAGTTTCGCATTCAGCGCGATGCAATTGTTCATCGTGTAGGTTTCTATACCGGCCTTGCATCTCTGTTTGCATTCAACTATGTAATTTTTCTGCCAGGGGTTATTTTGATATTGGCAATTTTTGCACGATTAAATTCACGAAAGGCGCTATTGCTGGTATTCGGTTTCCTGCTTCCGCACGCGATTCTTATTTTATTTTATTACCTCAGGGGTGATATGTATTTATTAATCCAGAATTTCTATTCAGCGAATATTTTTTC
>JALOMN010000147.1 GCA_025455445.1 Cyclobacteriaceae bacterium | reverse complement strand
CTAACTTTTGTGGTTAAGCATTAAAATTCTTTCATAAATCGGATAATGGATTTAGGCCCTCTGGTTTTCGGAGGGCTTTATTTTTTTAACTTTCCATATATTTTCGTCTGTTGCTTTGAAGAACTATTATTTCATATTAGGACTAAACATATACGCAACGGATGCGGAAATCAAACGCGCATACCGAAGGCTTGCTTTACAGTTTCATCCTGACAAAAATTCATCCGAGGAAGCAGAAGCCATCTTTAAAGAAATAAATGAAGCGTATGAACTGCTCAGCGACAGTGGAAGGAAATTTACATACGACCAGCTATTAAGGGGCGTATCACCTGCTGCTCCAACTGAAAACAGGCCCCACCGCGATCCACGCTATCGTCCCAGACCACCGGGCTCTTATTCTACAAAAACGAAGCGACAGGAATTATTGGAAGTGATGGCAGAATATTTAAAGTATGCAATATTAATATCGCGTATTGCACTTGCATTTTCGTTACTGCTTTTCATTGATTATAGTTTGCCCCGACAGATAACAGAACAAGAGGTTGTGAGCAACAGAACCAAGAATGAATTCCGAAGCGGCAGGTCTATTCAATTAGAATTTGACGATGGCGAAACACTAACAATTAACAGACAAATGGCATCTGAATTTACTCGTGGCTCAAAATTATTGATCTATCGCACTGTTATATTTAATGTACCGGTAATGCTGGAAAATGAACGATCGCATGTAACAACCTACATTCCTGTGTCAGTGTATGGTAATTTTATATTTGCACCTATATTGATGTTGATTACTGCCATTATAGGCTCATTTTATTGGAAAGGAATTGAATTTCGATTTAACCTGGGTGTAGTAAATTTTATTTTAATGCTCTTACTTTTGTTGTTTCTGCGAATTCATGTGTTATAACTTATGAGTAAAAAAAATGATTGGAAAAACAGAGAGGGTGTAGTTTACTCTACAGACTCTTCATTTGATTATCAACATGGAGATGAAAAGGAAGCGGAAACACTTCCTCCAGCCAGGCAGTTGTTGCGTGTGGAATTGGACAAAAGTGGAAGGGCAGGAAAGCAAGTGACTTTGATTACTGGCTTTGTGGGTACCCATGCTGATCTTGAAAAACTTACGAAAACACTTAAAACCCGATGTGGGGTAGGGGGTTCGTGCAAGCAAGGAGAAATCCTGATTCAGGGAGATGTGCGCACGAAAGTGACTGAGATACTTACCAAAGATGGATATAAGGCCAGAAAAATTTAGCAGGTAACTGCCCTGTAAATAAACTTTTGAAGCCCTCTGGTAGTTACTATATTTGAATATTGAATTAACTAAAAAGATAAAATTATGGCATTTACACTTCCTGCACTTCCATATGCCTTTAATGCATTGGAACCACATATTGATGCTCGCACCATGGAAATTCATCATGGGAAACATCACAACGCTTATGTTACCAATCTTAATAATGCAATTGCCGGTAAACCGGAAGAAAGCCTTTCGATAGAAGAAATCTGTAAAAATATTTCGAAATATCCGGTAGCGGTTCGCAACAACGGTGGCGGGCACTATAATCATAGCCTCTTTTGGGCCATTATGGCACCTAATGCTGGAGGAGCACCTTCAGGAGCATTGGCTGAAGCAATCAATGCAGCATTTGGCAACTTAGAAGAATTTAAAACTAAATTCAATGCGGCTGCAACCAGTCGTTTTGGTTCAGGTTGGGCATGGTTAATAAAAGATGCCAGTGGAAAACTTGCTATCACTTCAACTCCAAACCAGGACAATCCATTAATGGATATCGCTGAAGTAAAAGGAACCCCTATTTTAGGATTAGATGTGTGGGAACACGCATACTATCTGAATTATCAAAACCGCAGACCTGATTATTGTGCCGCATGGTGGAATGTGGTTAACTGGAATGAGGTAGCGAAACGATTCGCAAATTAAAAACGACTTCACTAACAAGAAGGCTGTTCAATCGAACAGCCTTTTTTATTTACTGCCAATTTGTTTGATGACGTAGCCAATGCCTGCGCGAATTGCAAATTCTGATCGGTCAATATAGAAATCGCCCATTGCTTCAAATCGAAAACCTTCTCCAAAGGGCTTTGCCCAACCTCCACCAATGGCAACATCATTTTGTCCTATCAATCCACGAAAGCGGAAGAAAAAATAATCTTGCGGATACCACCTCATGCCCATCATAAAGGAGCTTTTATCACCTGTCCATATTTCTGCACCTGCACTGGCAGAAAATTGTCGCAATAAAAAATAGTTTCCTTCAAAACCGATCTGGGCCTTTCCTAAAAAGCGACTATAATCAGTTTTTATTACATCAAGACTACCACTAACCAGTAAATCTTTGCTGCTTTGAGCCATACTGCTCAAAGAATTAATTAGTATAAATGAGATGACTAAATTTATTTTTAATAGTCGCATGAGAGGATGTTACTTTTTTCGTTCGTTAATTAATTTTTCAACAGCAAGATATTCATCACGCAACCTGGCGGCTTCCATAAATTCCAATTCTCTGGCCGCTTTTTCCATGGCTTTGCGGGTTCGCTCAGAGAGTTTTTTTAGTTCGTCTATGGTGAGGTATGCCGCTACCGGATCGGCTGCCATAGACTTCTCTTCTTCTTCAATGTAATAGCGCTTAACAGATTTTTTGGAATCTGCTACTGCGGTTTGTTCCAATATCGAGTCTCTTGATTTTATTACAGTCTTAGGTGTAATTCCATGAGCCAGATTATAATCTGCTTGTATTTTTCTTCTGCGATTGGTTTCTTCTATGGCTGCCTGCATTGAATCAGTCACCTTATCTGCATACATGATCACTTTTCCATTTTCATTGCGTGCTGCGCGACCAATGGTTTGAACAAGCGATCGCTGATTTCTTAAGAATCCTTCTTTATCAGCATCTAAAATGGCAACCAAAGATACTTCTGGTAAATCAAGGCCCTCGCGCAATAGGTTTACACCCACCAATACATCAAACACACCTAACCGAAGTTCGCGCAATATTTCAACTCTGTCCAGTGTGGTTACTTCAGAATGAATGTAGCGACATTTTACGGAGGCACGACTCATAAACTTGGTGAGTTCTTCAGCCATCCGTTTGGTAAGTGTAGTCACCAGCACACGTTCTTTTTTCTTTACACGCTCGTCTATCTCTTCCAGCAAATCATCAATCTGGTTTCTGCTCGGCCGGACGTCTATTTGAGGGTCAAGTAATCCCGTTGGGCGAATGAGTTGTTCAACTACTACTCCTTCCGATTTTCTTAATTCATATTCAGAAGGTGTGGCACTCACATAAATTACCTGGTTTAAAATTGATTCAAATTCATTAAACGTAAGTGGTCTGTTATCCAAGGCGGATGGCAATCGGAAACCATAATCTACCAGATTTACTTTTCGCGATCGGTCTCCGCCCCACATGGCTCTCACCTGGGGAATGGTTACGTGACTTTCATCAATGAATAACAAGTAGTCATCCGGAAAGTAGTCTAATAAACAGAATGGTCTTGCCCCAACTTTTCTGCGATCGAAATAGCGTGAATAATTTTCAATGCCGCTGCAATAGCCTAACTCACGCATCATTTCCAAATCAAATTCAGTGCGTTCTTTCAGTCGCTTGGCTTCAAGGTGTTTCCTTTCTGATTCAAACATTTCTACTTGCAAAACCATGTCGTCTTGTATTTCGCGAATGGCATTGTGAAGCGAATCTTTACCGGTAACAAATAAGTTTGCAGGAAAAATAACAGCAGTTTTTTCATCCGAAATTTTTCTTCCGGTGGTAGGGTCAATTAATTGAATAGTTTCAATCTCGTCACCAAAAAAATAAATCCGCAAAGCATAATCGGCATAAGCGAGAAAGATATCTACCGTATCGCCCTTTACCCGAAAGCTTCCTCTTTTAAATTCACCTTCTGTGCGCTGATATAAAATATCTACCAGTGCAAAAAGTAATTTATTGCGGGGGATTAACTCACCTGCAGTTAGCTGGATTCTGTTTTTACCGAATTCTTCCGGGTTACCGATACCATAAATGCACGATACTGAAGCTACTACTAATACATCGCGTCTGCCGGTTAACAATGAAGACGTTGCGCTCAGTCTTAATTTTTCAATCTCCTGATTTATCGACAGGTCTTTTTCAATGTATAAATTTGATGAGGGAATGTATGCTTCTGGCTGATAGTAATCGTAATAGGAAATAAAATACTCAACTGCATTCTCCGGAAAGAATCTTTTAAACTCACCGTATAGTTGCGCTGCCAGTGTTTTATTGTGACTTAAAATCAGTGTTGGCCTGTTTAATTGCGCAATTACATTGGCCATTGTAAACGTTTTGCCTGAGCCGGTAACACCTAATAACGTTTGATGATGTTCACCTTCATTCAACCCTTTTACGAGTTGCTTAATGGCCATAGGCTGGTCGCCTGTGGGCTCAAAATCACTTGCAAGTTTAAAATCCATTTAGGGCCAATATAACAGTTCTGACACTAACTGTTAATCTGAATAAAGATGAATAAGTTCCCGACTAACTATTCCAGATTGCCCAGGCTTTTTCTGCCTGAATATGAAGCATTTCCAGTCCGTTTTTAATATGTGCGTTGCGCATTTCAGCCTTTTGTAAAAAAAGTGTACGGGCAGGATTATAAATCAAATCATATATGTAGTGCTCCGAAGTAAGCAATTCATAATCGATGGGCGGAAAACTATTAGTATTAGGCGACATGCCCAACGGAGTGGTGTTGATTATCAATTTGGCGTCTGCAATAATTTGTTCGTTTTTCTCGAGACTTTCATAGGTGTGGTCAGCTTTTCCTTCTTCGCGCGAAACCATTTCAAAAGGGATACCTAGTTTTTTTAATGCCTGCCTCACAGCCTTGGAGGATCCACCCGTGCCCAATACCAGTGCTTTCAGATTATCGGTTTTAGGTATCCATTTTTCTAATGTTTCATAAAACGCATCGCTATCCGTATTGTAACCTTTTAGCTTGCCATCGGTAATCTTTATCACGTTTACCGCACCAATGCTTTTTGCATCCTCATCTATTTCTGAAAGAAATTTAATGACCATCTCCTTGTACGGGATCGTTACATTTAATCCTACTAATTCTGGATTATCTGTCAACAATTTCTGCAGGTCTTCAATAGTTGGTAATGAGTAAAGTTCGTAATGATAGTCTCTTAGTCCCTCGCGGAAAAACTTCTCATCAAAATAATTTTTCGAAAATGAATGACTTACAGTAGAACCAATGAGACCAAATTTCTTTTCCATGTGTGAATTAGGATTTTGTTTTAAGAAGTACAGCCGTCTTTTCAATCGCTACTACCAGAAATACTCCTAAGGCTGCAAAAAGTATTGCGTAAAATATCA
>JALOMN010000146.1 GCA_025455445.1 Cyclobacteriaceae bacterium | reverse complement strand
GTTGAAATGTCGATATCCTTTTTTTTCTGATTTGCCATCAACAAATCGCACCATCGAAGCAACAGGAGAAGTGCCCTGTAAGTTAGAGTTATCAAAGCACTCTATTATTTTGGGATAATTCAACAAGCGAAGATCCTGCTGCATGATGTGCAGTACTTTATTTTTCTTTGTCTTGTTTTCCTCTTTATTTATTTCGGCTTCTTTTTTCTGGTAGAGCGCATTCTTTAATGATAGATCTACCAATTTCCTTTTATCACCAATCTGGGGCACTACATTTTCAAACTCTTCTGATTTAACAGTAAGAGTAATGTTGGTATACTACTAAACTTAATATATCCTCATCGGCTTCATCCAGTTTCTTCTTTATCTGGAGGTTTTTTGAAAAAATAATTGCGCCTTCTTTTACCTGCATATAATTGACAAAAGCAGCTGTATCTGAGCTGGTGATAGTCACGACATCGATATCGGTGAGTTTTCGATTCACAACCAGAGATTTTGATTGGAATTTCTCAACAAGATCCAATTTATGTTTATAGAGGGCGGCTTTTTCAAACTCCATAGCCTGTGCGGCAGCCTGCATCCGCTGATTAAAGGCTTCCTCAACCTGACTTAAATTACCTTTTAATATATTTCTTGCCTGAGCAATGTCTGCGAGATACTCGACTTCATCCTGCAACCCTTCGCATGGACCTTTGCAGTTGCCGATATGGAATTCAAGACATACTTTAAATTTCTTTTGTTCCACATTTTCTTTGGAGAGAAGCAAGTTGCAAGTGCGGATGGAATATAACTGACGCACCAGTTCGAGCACGGCCTTCATCGAAGCTACGCTGCTGAACGGCCCAAAATATTCGCCTTGTTTTGGTATGTATTTCCGTGTGTAAATAATGCGTGGATAGCGCTCCTTTAAAATACAGAGATATGGAAATGTTTTATCGTCCTTAAGCAGGATGTTATACTTAGGCTGGTTCTGTTTGATAAAATTATTTTCAAGCAGCAATGCATCAAATTCAGTATTCGTAATGGTGAATTCAATCCGGACAATTTCTGAAACGAGTTTCTCAGTTTTGCGATTGTATTGCGCTTGTTTATTAAAATAGCTGGATACTCTCTTTTTCAGACTCTTTGCTTTGCCTACGTAAATCAATACATCCTCGCGATTATAATAGCGATAAATTCCGGGTGAGTCGGGCAGAGATGCAATTGTATCTTTTAGAGAATCCGACAAGATAATTCACGATTTAATAAGAGCGATTTACAACTAATATCACGGTATCAAAAATCGCAAATCCGAAATTAAAACTTAATCCGTTAGTTATCGATATCCCAAGGTTCTTCGTCAATAAGTCGTGTTGTATCAGAGGAATTATGGCGACTGCAATCCAGCGTAATATCCAGGCCACTGGCTGGCCGCCTGAACTGACCTTTCACAATGCCGGTAGCGGTATCTGCATAAAGTTTACGCATAAAAATATCCCAAATCGGGCGTGCTGATTTGCCACCTTGTCCGAATGTCCACGATGGGAAGTGAATAGCTCTTTCATCACCGCCTACCCACGCGCCAGCAACAAGATCATGCGTGATTCCTATGTACCATCCGTCTGAAGCGTCATTGGTTGTTCCGGTTTTTCCACCAATCTCATTGTCAATTCTGAGTTCACGGCTTAAGCCTAACGAAGTACCACCTTCTTCTTCTGTACCACCGCGCAACATGTATATCATTTTATAGGCTGTCTGATCACTGATTGCTTCGCGGGTTTTAGGATTAAATACTTCAATTACATTACCGTTTTTATCTTCAATGCGAGTAATGAAAATGGGTTGTGTACTAATTCCGGCATTCACGAAAGTACTATACGCACCTACCATCTCATACAATGAAACATCGCTGGTGCCAAGACATAAAGAAGGCACTGCATCGAGATGACTTTCTATACCCACCCGATGGGCAAACTCAACCACATTTTCTTCTTTTAAAGCCTGCATCATTTGAGCGGTGATGGAGTTTAATGATTGTGCCATTGCCTGCCTGATAGTGTAGGTCTTTCCACTTCCCCTGGTTCCGTCTGCATTAGGCGGATACCAGGCTGGTTGACCGGGAATAACAAACTGAGGAGAGATGTCTTTCATTGGTTGGCAGGGTGAATAGCCATTCTCCATGGCCAATCCATAAACAAAAGGTTTAAAGGTTGATCCTGCCTGCCGTTTACCCTGCATCACGTGATCGTACTTGAAGTATTTATGATTGATGCCACCAACCCACGCTTTGATATGGCCGGTGTATGGATCCATGGCCATAAAGCCGGCTTGTAAAAACCGTTTGTAATAGTTGATAGAATCCATGCTGCTCATTAATGTATCGAGCTCACCTTTCCAACTGAATACAGTCATTGGTTTTTTAAGATTGAGCATAATTTTTAATGAGTCTGAATTTTCACCATAGCGTTCTGCATAGATTTTATAAGCATCTGATTGTTTGATCCGCTTTTGCAGAAAGTCCTTAATTTCTTTTCCATCGTCACCAATCCATGGATTGCGATTCCGCTTTTTCCATTCTGCAAAAAATTGTTCCTGATACACACCCATGTGTTCAGTCATAGATTCTTCCGCATATTTCTGAATGCGACTGTCTATGGTGGTATAAATCTTTAATCCGGAATTATATAAATCGATGCCCAGGTTTTTGGTATACTGTAACAAATAATTTCCAAGTACGGTGCGGAAATAAGTGGCAAGACCCTCATTCTGATTTTGCACATTATATGTCAATTCGATAGGCAGAGCTTTGATGGAATCATATTTTTCGCGCGTGTCTATTTTATAACCATGTTTATAAATTTTATACAGCACTTCGTTGCGTTTTCGTAATGAATTGTTGGGGTTTCGCTTAGGATTAAAAAATGTAGGGGCCTGCAACATGCCTATGAGCACGGCTGATTCCTGAAGGTTGAGACTATCAGGTTGTTTATTGAAATACGTTTCTGCGGCTACTTTAATTCCGAAGGCATTGCTGCTGAAATCACACGTGTTGAGATACATCGCAATGATTTCATTCTTAGTAAAATTTTGCTCGAGATTTACTGAGATTATCCACTCTTTTGTTTTTTGAATAATCCTTCTCGGAAATTTACCCAACTTACCAAGCGTGCCATCCAGGCTGCGGTCAGGATTCATAGTGTAAAGATTCTTGGCCAACTGCTGTGTAATGGTACTTCCGCCCCCCTGCGGATTGAATGTTAAAATCCCGAATACCACTCTTAAATAAGCAGGGAAATCAAGCCCGGAGTGTTCATAGAAGCGATGGTCTTCAGAGATAATTAATGTGTTGACCAAATCATCAGAGAGTTCTTCAAAATGAACCTGGCTTCTGTTATATCGGAAATATCTGCCTAACGAAACACCATCTGCAGAAATGATTTCAGATGACAAATCGTTTTCGGGGTTTTCCACTTCGCGCAAACTTGGCATTTCGCCATACAACCCGAACAGGTTAATGCTAACGGTATAAATATAAAGTGGAACACCGAGCATAAAGCATATAAAAACAATCCAGAGATATTTGATTGCTTTTGAGATCCACGGTATCTCAATTTTTAAAAAGCTATTGATTTTGCTTTTGATAGTTTTTATCAAAGAAGGTGAGGTACTCATCCAGTGCTTTGGTTCTGTATAAAATCTGAAAATTATCTTTCGTAATTACAAAGCTATAGAATTTATGGTTTGAAAGCGGCTTTGAAGTTGCAATCTGGGCGAGGAATTTGTCAAAATAACTGAGGGCAGCGGCTCTGTTGGTAAACTCGGCAACAAGGGTAATGGTTTTTTCATCATTAAAAATAAGATTGCTTGTGTTGAGTTTTAATGAAGGCCAATCGTTGTCGTTATATTTTTCCAGGGTGGTTGCCACCATATTGGTGAGTCGATCTGCGGTGTTATATACAATTATAAATGTATGTGGTCCTGTTTGTGCGGTGTTATATTGAATGCCTTTCGCTTTTTCTTGTTTCGCGATGAGGGATTTAGAAGCAGCAAGGAGTTCTTCTGCATAAGGATTGAGTGAAGAGTCAGGATATTTCTTGATAAACTCACCCAACTCATATTGATAGCGGGAAACATCGTCTGTTTTGCCGGTAATTAAAATCTTAAGTAACTCAAGTTGAGGGCTGAAATTTGTTTCGCCTTCTTTCATTGCAAGGGCTACTTTTTCATTGGCGGCTCGCAGATTATTGCTTTGATAAAGCGCATAAGCTTCTTTATATATCAGCTTTTGTTTTTCAGCTGCCACACTTGTTTCACGCAAATAATCCGGATTGATTAAAATGCGCGCAAACGTTGATGCTGGATATTTTTCTTTCAGCTGATCTGCATATTGGGTAGCAAGAACTTTATCCTTTTCATTCAGAATCAGGTATAGTTTATAAAGTACTTCGGGTATATAATCTGATTCCGGAAATCGGTTTAGTAATTTCGTATAGGATTTCTGCGCATTGTCTTTTTCCTCTAATTGAAAATAATACAGGTCGCCAAGCATGAAATAGGCCTCTTCAATTTTAGCAAGGGCTGCCTTTTTTTGTTCGTCAGTGCGGGGCAATTTTGAAATCAGTTCTCCCACCTCATCGGTTTTGACTTCTGTTTTGGTTTCGGTTTCGGGCTGGCTGCCCTTCGTCTGAGCCTGTGTTGATGTGGCAGCGACAGGCTGGTCAACAATTACTACCGTTTTGTTAGATCTGCGCCAGTTATCTTCCAATGGTCGTGTGCCCCATATCCGCTGAAATTCTGATTGACCCAGCGCAACAGCCGAAGGATTTCCGAAATACCAATCGGATGTGCCGGTAGATTCTTCATTAAAGAGGCCACTGCTTTGACGACTTACCCCAGTGTTACTGTTATTATTTGTTTTCTTTTTCTTTGATGCCACCACTGGTTTTTGCCGTGAAGCAACCACAGAATCAAGTTTTTTGCGCAGAGATAGGGAATCAAAAGTTGAAAGATACAGCAAGCTGTCATTCCAGGTAATTGCCTCTGTATATTTAACGAAATCACCCAACACTTGCTGGCGCTTTTTTATTACTTCATATCCTTCATAATCTTTGGGCAAAGCAGCAATGGCGCTGTCGTAATAAAGTTTAGCCTGACTATATTTTTTTAATGAATCAAATTGAATCTGTCCTATCTGAAGGTAGGCACTTCCTTGTATGCGTTTATTAGTTCCGGCATGTGCGGCAAGTTTATAATTTTCTATTGCCTCATTCAGGTTATTTTGTTTTTTCTCAAACTCACCCAATTCATAATAAATTTTGTCTTTGAATTCCTGATTCTTTGCATCGGCAAGCATTTTTAAGAATTGCTTCCTTAGCATTTTGCTGCTTTTTTCATCGTCCAGCCGGGCAACCTGTGCCATGTTCAATCGCGCGTAAAAATCAATTTCATAATCGGGGGTGGTGCTAATACACTTGCGGTAATAATTGAAGGCTTCAGAGTTGAAGCCCAGCTTTTGATATACTTGCCCTATGATAAAATAAATTCTTCCTTTCTGATCGGTTCGTTCTAATAGTGTATCCGCAGCGGTAAGATTGCGAACCATATAATCATAATCATTTCTGATTTGATAATAGAATGCTTTCTCGAGGTATAGTTTTTTTTTGTTTTCACGATTTAATTTTTCTTTCTCCAGAAATCGGAAAGTTTCTTCAGCACGATCAAAATCATTTTGCTCAGTAAACGTTCG
>JALOMN010000145.1 GCA_025455445.1 Cyclobacteriaceae bacterium | reverse complement strand
TGACAGAGCGACAGGAGTTTGAGCGCTATCGCACTATGACGGAGGCACGCGAAGAAGAGCGCACGCGCATTGCCAAAGATTTGCATGATGGAGTGGGTGGGTTATTGTCGGGTGTAAAAATGTCATTGACGCAAATGCAAAACAGAATCGATTTAACTTCCGATGATCACCTGCTCTTCGCACGGTCGCTCGATATGTTGGATGGATCGATGCAGGAAATCAGGCGCGTGTCACATGCCATGATGCCACCCTCGCTGCAGCAATTTGGTTTAAAAGCAGCCGTGCGCGATTTTATTGAGGCTATTAATAGTATGAAAACTATTGACGTGGTATTTCAGGTTGTGGGTGCGGAATCAGTAAATTATACACTCGATACACAGTTGATGATTTACAGGATCATTCAGGAGTTAATCAATAATGTGTTAAAGCATTCTCATGCCAATAAATGCCTGGTGCAATTGGTCTATGCCGATGTGCTTACCATTACCGTGGAAGATGACGGGGTTGGTTTTGAACAACTCAACACCAAAGGGGCAGGACTGCTCAATATTCGCCAGCGGGTGGAATTTTTGAAGGGGACAATCGACTGGAATTCAACCGCAGGAGAAGGCACTTCTGTGCTGGTAGAAATTCCGTTGCAATAACTTCTCCCCTAAAAAGGGGATTTTAACATTTGGACTTGGATTTACTTTCAAAGTTTGTTCAACTTTGATGTATTCAAATAATAAAATGGCTATACGTGTTTTTATTGTGGATGATCATCCTATGGTAATAGAAGGGTTGCAATCCATGTTGCAGCAACAGCAAAATATCCAACTAATGGGATTTGCCACCAATGCAGCTTCTTGCCTTGGCTTTTTTGTTAATCAAAAAGCAGATGTGGTTTTGCTTGATATAAATTTGCCCGATCAAAACGGGATGGAATTGTGTAAGCTGATAAAGGCGAAACAACCCGAAGTAAAAATTCTGGCGCTCAGTAATTACGATCAACTTAGTTACATCGAACAAATGAAGGCAAATGGTGCTTCTGGATATTTGCTTAAAAATACTTCGGTGAGTGAACTGATGCAGGCAATCAGCACGGTAATGACTGGTGGTGGATGGTGGAATAGACTTGAACAATTGACGAAGGAACAATTAAATCAGGGTATGGTGCTTACCCGCAGAGAAAAAGAAGTGCTGAAGTTAATTTCCGATGGATTAACTAACCAGGAGATAGCCGATAAATTATTTGTGAGCGCAAGCACGGTAGACTCACACCGCAAAAATTTAATATCTAAGCTACATGTAAAAAATACGGCAGCGCTTGTCCGCACAGCATTAGAGAGTAAAATAATTTAATCATCGCATCATGGCTACCGCACGATTATTTCTTGTTCTTTTTTGTTTGCCATTTTTTGTTTCAGGCCAATCACAAGAATCTTTTGATATTGCAACCTTTACACCACCGGTTGGCTGGAAACGCGAAGCTATTGACTTTGCTGCATCGTATGTTATTACAAACAACAACACCGGAAACTGGTGTCGCGTAGCTATATATAAAAGTATTGGCAGCAGTGGTGATGCCCGTGTGGATTTTGAAAGTGAATGGAAAAATATTGCCGAAAAAGATTGCAAGGGAATTTCCACACCCAATCCCGAAACGATTACAGAAGATGGCTGGACTGCAACCTCTTCACCCGGACAGTATAAGTGGCAGGAAAAGGATGCATATTATCTTTTAACCTCGATTTCCGGATATGGCAAAGTGGTTACCATTACAGCGAACATGAATAGTGACGCCTATCTGAAGGATGTTGAGAAATTTATGAGCTCGATCGACCTTATCAAGCCTAAAGATTATGTTGCTGAAAATCCAAAAAATACAAGTACACCAGTTACAACCGGGAATAACACCAACACTAGCCAGGCTACAATACCTGTTATCGAAATGGGTAAAGCTGGTAATCACGGTATTTCTATTTCCACAACTAACTTTGATGACGGTTGGGTAGCTCAACCTTTTGCTGATTATGTGCGCGTATCAAAGGGCCAAGTAACAGTATTGCTTCATTATGCAATTAAAATCACTGACCAGATTCGGGACAGCAATGATGTGCCGGCCTATTTATTTGATATGTTAATGCAACCGCGGTATATAGTAAGTAATATTCGCAAATATGATAACGGTGGTCCTTGTTATTTCTGCATTTACTTTTACGAAGCGGATGTGACAGAAAAATCAACAAACAAAAAATATCATGCGGGCTTCAGGGTGTTGATTGAAAGTGGAATTGCTCGTTGCGTGGAAATACTTTCTCCCTCGGCACAGGATTTTCAAAAAGAGTTTCCAAACCAGGAAAAAATTGCAGCTATGACTGGCTACAATAAGTTTGCTGTGAGTCAAGCAGATTTAATAGGTGAGTGGGACGAAAGTTCAGGAGCCTATGTAAATATGTATAGTACCGTAACAGGGGCTTATGCGGGAATGAATTCCTCGTCATCAGCAAATAAATTTATATTCAAACCAGATGGTACTTACTTTAGTAATCACAAAGGTGCATTTGGTATGGTAGGCAGCATGCAGTTTTATGATCAGAAGTACAATGGAAATTACACAGTAACTAATTGGGATATAACAGCCACCAAACGATTTGAGGGTAAGACTGATGTGTGGTGGGCGCAGTTTGAAGCAGTGCGCGAAGGTTGCGTATTGCATCTTCAGGATAAAGTTGCAACGGGTATGCAATATCACCTTGTAAAAGCGAAATAAAAAAGCGAGTCATTTACTACTCGCTTTTTTATTATCATCCTCAAAAATTCAATTACATCTTGCCAGGTGATGGTTTGCTTTCAAGTATTCCTTTCATTCCCAATATATCCATCACAAATGCGTATTGCATGGCCACTTCTCGCATAGATTGGAAACGACCGCTCGCGCCACCATGGCCAGCATCCATATTCGTATATAAATACAATCTGTTGTTGTCTGTTTTCATTGTGCGCAGCTTTGCTACCCATTTGGCGGGCTCCCAGTATTGCACTTGCGAATCATGCAAGCCGGTAATCACCAGCATGTTTGGATAATTTTTCTTCTCTACATTATTATAAGGTGAATAGGAGAGCATGTAATCATATTGTTCTTTAATAGAAGGATTACCCCACTCCAGCCACTCGAACGTAGTAAGCGGAATGCTTTCATCTTCCATGGTAGTAATTACATCTACAAACGGAACAGCAGCTACTATTCCTCTATAGAGATCAGGTCGCATATTGGCGATGGCGCCCATCAATAAGCCTCCGGCACTTCCACCGCTGGCAAATAATTTATCCTTTGCTACATAGTTGTTTTGAATAAGCCATTCTGAACAATCGATGAAATCGTAGAATGTATTTTTCTTATTCATCATCTTACCATCTTCATACCATTCGCCACCCATTTCCTGACCTCCGCGCACATGCGCAATAGCATAGACAAAACCCCGGTCGAGCAAACTGATGCGGTTGGTGCTGAAGGTGGCATACATCGAAGAACCATAAGAGCCGTAACCATATATCCAGCCGGGCGATTTACCATCTTTTTGAAATGCATCTTTCCGATATACAATAGAAAGTGGAATTTCTTTTCCATCACGTGCTTTCACCATCACACGTTCAGTGGCATAGTTGGTTTTATCAAAACCACCCAGCACCGGTTGTTCTTTCATTAATACCTTCGCACGCGTTTCCATATTATAGTCATATGTAGAGCTGGGCGTAGTCATTGATTGATAAGTATAACGAATGACGTTGGTGTTGAATTCCGGATTGTTTGCAATACCTGCAAAATAGGCTGCTTCGCCAAAGTCGATTGAATGTGACGAGCCGTCATTCCATTTGGTGAGTTTGATAGTAACCAGACCAGCACTCATTTCTTCGGTAGCCAGATAGTCTTTAAAATATTCTACACCACGAAGAAATACATTTGTGCGATGCGGAATCACATCCTTCCAGTTTTCCTGTGAGGGTTTTGCGATGGGCGCTTCAACCAGTCGATAGTTCTTTGCATCCTTGTTGGTGTAGATATAAAACTTATCGCCACCGGCATGGTCTACATCGTATTGCACATTATCCTGCATGGGTTGTATTACAATTGGCTTACCCGGTTTGTCAGCATCAACATATTGTGCAAAGCTTGCATCGGTGCGACCGGAGCCAATGATGAAATACTTTTTCGATTTTGTCTTGCCGATGCCACAACTTAATGTTTGATCCTTTTCTTCGTAATACACCTTGTCTGCTGAGGTGGGTGTAGCGAGTATGTGTTGTTTGATTAAATAGGTGCGTAACGTTTTTTGATCGGGTACCGCATAGAAAATAGATTTATTATCGTTAGTCCATACATAGCCACCGCGTGTGTTGGGTATTTCATCGGCCAGGTATTTTCCGGTAGATAAATCTTTGAATTTTATCGAATAAAAATTTCTGCCTACGGTATCCATCACAATGGCTGCGAGTTTGTGATCGGGGCTCGTGCTTACAAAAAAGTTCAGGAATGATTTTCCTTTACCGATTTCATTTCCATCGGCTATAATTTCTTCGGTTGCTTCCAGTGAACCTTTCTTGCGGCAATAAATCGGGTATTCGCCACCTTCAATGTATCGGGTGTAATAATAATATTCATCGAGTTTGTAAGGCACGGAAGCATCTTCTTCTTTAATGCGACTGCGCATTTCATTGAAGAGTGAATCCTGAAATGCTTTGGTGTGGACCATCATCGTATCGAGGTAATCATTCTCGGAGGTGAGGTAATCAATTACTTCCTGGTTTTCCGGATTTTTGAGCCAGTAGTAGTCATCAATTCGTTTATCGCCATGTTTCGAAACAAGTTCGTAAGGTTCAACTTTTGCAATAGGTGGTTTCACGTCCGGTAAGGTTTGTTTAGATTCTTGTGTGTTGCATGAGACAAACCATAGGCAAGAAAATGCGATGGCAGTCTGACGGGTAATTTTAGATAGGTTCATTCTATGTAGATATTATTAATTTTAACAAATGCTAGCGTTTCAACGAAAGATAACCGGTAATCGTTTCCCGGCCACTATCAAATTCAATTTTGTAAAAATAGGTTCCGGTGGTTAGTTCATTTCCATTCTTATTTAGCCCGGTAAACACCACATTGTCATTATCATAATTTGTTGCTTCCCATACGATATCACCCCAGCGATTATAAATAGTTACCCGATTGTTTTGTGTGTCTGGAAATAAGGTGATGTATTCAATCTCCCAGGTATCATTTTTTGTGTCACCATTGGGCGAGATACCGTTGTAAACAACAATATCACCAATCACATCAATTTCAAGATTCGCCTCGAAACACACATTGAGCAAATCACAAACACGAATGGTGACAAGATCTTTTCCTGAAAACTTAGCGGTAGCGTAATCAATTTCGAG
>JALOMN010000004.1 GCA_025455445.1 Cyclobacteriaceae bacterium | reverse complement strand
ATTACGTCTGGGTTGTTGCCACCGCGCGCATTGCGAAGAGTGGCAATCTTGTTTATGTTTACAGATAAACGTGTCATAGCGCAAAGTTAATTCAATTTGAACTGCATTTTTATCTCTTTGAAAGTAGCACTATTTTTACTCCTGATTTAATTAACGATTCAACAAGATGAGCCTGAAACAACAAATTGACAATGATATCAAATCTGCCATGCTGGCAAAGAACAAAGAAGAGCTTACTGCACTTCGTGGTGTGAAGTCACTCATTCTTTTAGCCGAAACTGAAAAGGGAGGAAGCGGAGACATCAGCCAGGAGATTGAAAACAAACTACTGATGAAGGCGGCCAAGCAGCGCAAAGAGTCTGCAGAAATATTTCAAAAAGAAGGGCGTGATGATCTCGCCAATAAAGAATTATTTGAACTGGAAGTAATCAGTCGATATTTACCGAAGCAACTAAGTGAAGAAGAAATAATTGTTGAACTGAAGAAGATAATGGAGCAAGTTGGTGCAAAAGGACCTCAGGATATGGGTAAAGTGATGGGAACAGCAACCAAACAACTTGCAGGCAAAGCTGACGGAAAACTAATTTCAGAACTTGTTAAAAAAATACTCGCATCTTGAGCAAGGTTGATATTGTTATCGCAATCATACTCCTGCTGGGCGCCATTTCGGGTTACCGAAAAGGATTTTTAATGGAATTGTTTTTTTTATTGGCGCTCGTGCTAGGCGTATTTCTGGGCTTTCGCCTGATGGGCAAGGGAATGGAATATCTGGCTAAAGAGTTTAATGCCGATACAGCAGTATTGCCGTATATCACATTCGCAATAATTTTTGTTTTGGTGCTTGTGTTAGTCACCTTAATCGGAAGAATGATAAAAGGCTCGGTGGATCAAACGTTTCTCGGAAAGATTGATTCAGCCGCAGGCGCACTTTTGGGAATTGTTAAAAATGCTTTTGGCATTAGTGTGATTATCTGGCTGATAGAGGTATTTAATGTGGCACCGCCCGAGTCGTGGAAGAATGATTCTGTACTGTATCCGGCAGCGGCACAGCTTGCCCCAACTTTATCAGAATATTTTGGTGAGTTCCTGCCATTTTTCAAAGAAACCTTCAAGCAGTTCTAAGGTTCGGTTTTTTTTAGTTACTTACTCCAAATAAGAGCGTGTTTATGGCCTTGATAGTAAAACAAAAAGAAGGATTTCAATATGTTGACGAAGGACAAGGCCAGGTCTTAATGTTGTTGCATGGACTTTTTGGTGCGCTTAGCAATTGGGAAGGCGTGGTTAACTACTATAAAAAACATTTTCGGGTAGTAATTCCCATGTTGCCGATTTATGAAATGCCAATTAAAGAAGCAGGGCTGGTTGGCTTGCGTGAGTTTACAGAAAAATTTGTAGCAACCATGCAACTTGATAAAATGATGATCATGGGAAATTCGCTCGGTGGTCATATCGGCATTCTTTATACACTCGCTAATCCTGAAAAAGTTGTGAAATTGGTGCTTACGGGTAGCTCTGGATTGTTTGAAAATACCATGGGTGGTTCTTACCCGCGCAGAGGTAGTTATGATTATGTGCATGAGCGTGTAGCGTATACATTTTATGATCCAAAAGTCGCCTCCAAAGAATTGATTGATGAAGTATTTGAAACGACCAGAAGCATACCGAAATGCATGCGTATTGTTGCCATTGCTAAATCAGCACAGCGCAATAACCTTGCATTGGAGTTGCCAAATATAAAGGTGCCCACATTATTGGTTTGGGGATTGAATGATACCATTACACCACCTATGGTGGGATATGAATTCAACAGGTTAATCCCTCATTCAGAATTAAAATTTATTGATCATTGCTGTCATGCACCTATGATGGAGCATCCGGACAAGTTCAATAAACTCGCGGAAGATTTTTTGGTACGCAAAAACTAACGAAGGCATGATTGCAGAAGAGTTAATTAACCACATGATCCCGCCACTTAAAATCACAGACGATGCCCACAAAGCTATCGTATGGATGGAGGAGTTTCGATGTATGCATTTGCCTGTAGTAGATGATGGCAACTTGCTGGGTTTCATTTCTGAAGAAATAATTTTAGAGTCGAATGACATTGTTCGTCCATTGTCAAGTTTTGAGCTGGTGGGTAAGGATTGTGTGGTGCAGTTGGGATCGCATTTTTATGACATACTCAAAGTAGCGAATGATCATCATCTGCAAATAGTAGCCGTACTAAATGAAGAGCAGAAGTATGAAGGCGTGATAACGGTTCAGGATATCATGATCTCTTTTGCACAAACAGCGGCAGTGCAAATGCCGGGAGGAATTATTGTGATATCCCTGGACTTGATCGATTATTCGCTTGCTGAAATTAGCAGGTATGTAGAAGAAAACAATGCCAAAATCATAAGCAGTTCTATTATTGAAGACCCACTTGATAAAGGAAAAATTAAACTTACCCTGAAAATTAACCAGGTTGAGTTGAACCGTATCATTGCAACCTTAGAGCGCTTCGGATATCGGATAATAGGGCGGTACAATGAGATAAAACGCGATACCAGCGAGAAAGATAAAATAGATATGTTATTGCGCTTCCTCGATATTTAAATCCTTTACTATGCGCATAGGATTACATGGCAGAGATTTTCAAACAAACTCTTCAAGATTCATTGAAAAGTTGCTTGAACAATTAATGCAATATAATGCCGAGATCTGGCTCTCTTCTAAATTTATTAAGCAGGTAAGGTCTGCGGTATTAAAAGAAATAAAATACAAATCATTCGAGCTTGGCGATAACCTCAAAACACTTGACTTCTTCATTTCGTTAGGAGGTGACGGCACCATGCTGGAATCGGTAACCTACGTAAGTAAAGCAGAGGTTCCGATATTAGGCATTAACACAGGCCGTTTAGGATTCCTGGCAACAACCAGCAGAGAGAATGCGCACAAAGCATTTGAATCTTTATTTAAGGGTGATTATACAATTGAAAGCCGAACGCTGCTTAAGCTGATATCAAGCCCTAGATTATTCGGTTCATTAAATTTTGCGTTGAACGATTTCACCATCATGAAAAAGGACACCTCATCTATGATTACGGTGCATGTCTATGTGAATGGCGAATTATTAAACTCATATTGGGCAGATGGAGTAATTGTGTCTACACCTACAGGCTCTACAGGATATTCATTAAGTTGTGGGGGTCCGCTATTATATCCCAAATCAGAAAGCTTTGTAATTACACCTGTAAGCCCTCATAACCTTGGCTCGCGGCCAATAGTAATTGCGGATAATGAAACCATCTCTTTTCAAATTGAAGGCAGAAGCAAGAAGTACCTGGTGTCACTTGATTCCCGATTCGAAACTATTGATGAAACTGTGAAGTTGAGTGTAAAGCGCGAAAAATTTAAAGTGAAGTTAGTGATGCTGCCGGGTCAACATTACTTCAAAACATTGCGGCAAAAATTGAATTGGGGACTTGACATTCGCAATTAGCGCTATTAAGTCTGAAATGAATTTAATAAGTTTGTTGATTCAATGATGTCAGGTATAAGTAATGCGGTTTCTTTTAATTAGTACTATCTGCGTTGGTTTGTTAATGTGTGCGGCAATTCCTGCTGACGCGCAACTCAATCGTAAGGCGATTAAAAAGAACAATCGCAAGATGTCGAGCTTCAAAGGCCGTAAGGAATGGTTTGCAAAAGTGAAGCGCTATAACGCGATCGGGTTTTCTGTAAACGCCTTAAATTACTATGGCGATCTTGCGCCAAAGCCTACTGCCTTGAGCACCGATATTTCATTTACCCGCCCAGGTGGAGCCCTTTCGTTTATGCATCGTTTCGGGCCACGTTATTCGATTATGGGTTCCTTCATGTATGGCTCATTGCGCGGTGCCGATGCGGAGTCAGCAAATTTTGAGGATCTGGAAAACGGAAAATACAGGTACCAACGAAATTTGTCATTTAGAAATAACATAAAGGAACTTTCTGTAATGGCTTATTTCGATTTATTTGATAATGATGCAACATACATGAGTCGCCCCAAGTGGACTCCCTATGCGTATATTGGTATAGCGGGCTTTATGCACAATCCACAAGCAATTGCCCCTGAAAATGATTTACAAGGAAATCCATTACCTCAAGCAGGCCAGTGGGTTGACTTAAGACCTTTGGGAACCGAAGGGCAAAATTCACAACTACTCGAAACAGATGCCAATTATGGACTAAAACCCTATAGTAAAATACAGGCGGCTATACCAATTGGCATTGGCGCTCGTTTTAGGTTAACTGATGTAATGGATTTGTGGGTAGATGTTGGTTTTCGTTACACATTTACTGACTATCTCGATGACGTGAGTGGAAATTATGTAGACCTTGGTGTATTGGATACTCCACTTGCGAAAGCGATGTCATATAGAAGTAATGAATTGCCGGCAGATAAATTACCTCCTCTGTTATCTTACCAAGGAAGAGATTTGGCGACCTACCAGGTAATCAATGGATATGGAAGTGAATTTCCATCAAATGTCAGAGGCTCAAAGAATGACCGCGATATTTATATGGTAACCAGTATTAAGCTAACCTATATTCTTGGTAAAACATTTCACAGGGCTAAGTTCAGATAGTAGCACACATCATGCACAGAAAATATTATCACGTCTTATTTGTCATCTTTGGATTGTTTGCCAGTGCATCTACACTATCGGCACAGCAAATTTTAGGTCAGCGATCTGAGATTGGCGGAGGGATTGGTATCTTTAACTATACAGGAGATTTAGTCCGAACCTTTCAACTTTCTTCCTCAAAGCCTGCTGCAACGGTATTCTACCGGTCTAATATCAGTAATGTAATTAGCCTTCGCACCTCTATAACAGGAGGTAAACTTGGCGCAACGGACCAGCGAAATCCTATCGATGCGTTTGCGGCACAAAGAAACGCTTCCTTTGACCTGTTTCTGCTGGAATTAGGAGCCACCTTTGAATATCATTTTCTGGATTGGAGAGACAGTAAACGCAGACTTAGATTCACACCATTTGTATTTGCTGGCACCAACCTGTTTGGAATTTCAGGCGTAGAGCAGAAAAATGCAGAGTATAGCAATATTCAGTTTTCTATCCCTTTTGGGGGCGGGATGAAATATGTGCTAAACCCCAAATATTATATCGCTTTTGAATTTGGCATACGCAAAACCTTTTTTGATTACCTCGATAATATCTCAGAGGGCAATCCTTCAATCAAGAACTATCAATACGGTAATTCATTTGATTACGATAATTATTTTTTTACCGCCATCACGCTTACGTACACTTTTTATGACATTCCTTGCCCTGGCAGCCCATATCGGTAAGGCATAATACAGGGTTACAACTATTTTAAGTCAATTTGCATCATAACAAGAATAAAGCACCTGACCCTGAAACTCTATTAATATCTGATGAAGAAGTTTGAAAAAAAGGCTATTTTTGCCGCCTTGTGGCTTCTTTTAAGGAACATATAGACTTCAATAATTTGCCTCGGCATATTGCCGTTATCATGGACGGTAACGGGCGATGGGCCAAGGGAAAAGGTGCCGCCAGAATATTTGGTCATCGCAATGCTATACAAGCAGTAAAAGATGTGACTGAAGGTTGTGGTGAGTTAGGGGTGAAGTACCTGACCTTATATGCTTTTAGCACCGAAAACTGGGGCAGACCAAAAGAAGAAGTAGATGGATTGATGGAATTATTGGTAAATACATTGCAGAAGGAGATACACACCCTGCACGAAAACCATGTAAAACTTCAAACAATAGGAGACATTAGTCAATTGCCTTCGGATTGTCAGAAAAACCTTCAGAAGGCAAAAGAAGCAACAAAGAATAATACGGGGTTAATTCTCCAGCTGGCATTGAATTATAGCGGTCGTTGGGAATTGATTCAGGCAGCAAAAAAATTATGTGAACAAGTAAAAGAAGGCAAGCTGGAACCGAACGAAGTTAATGAAGATAAAATTGAGCAATACCTGCAAACAGCAGGGGTGCCCGATCCTGAGTTGCTCATCAGAACCAGTGGAGAATTGCGCATCAGTAATTTTCTTCTCTGGCAGATAGCCTATACAGAAATTTTTATCACCCCAACGTTATGGCCCGATTTCAGAAAGGAAGATTTATATGAAGCTATTTGTGCTTATCAGAAGCGCGAACGAAGATTTGGAAAAGTGCTGAACCCAATAGTTTAATTGAACGGATGAAGAATTTCTCACTGGTATTCTTACTAATAGTTTTATCAACAAGCATAGCAAGTGCTCAATTCAGAAGCAATCGCGGTCAGTCGTCACAGCTTTCTGAATCAACCTTAAATTATGCCCAACCGCAAGAATATTTAATTGCCGGAATAGAAGTTACCGGATTAAATATTCTGGATAAGAATGCGATGATTTCACTTACCGGTTTAAAAGTAGGTGATAAAGTAAAAATCCCTGGCGATAATATTGCAAATGCATTGCGTAAACTTTGGAAGCACGGTTTGATTGGTGACGCATCAATTCTGGTGCAAAAAATTGAAGGCGGTAATGTGTTCCTGGAAATAAATCTTGCTGAGCGACCACGCCTTACTGATTTTTATTTTACAGGCATCAGCAAGTCAAGACAAACTTCATTGAAAGAAGATTTGAGTTTGATTCGTGGTAAGATTGTGAATGATGCTACCATACGTAATGCCGAGGTCAGTGTAAAGAAACACTTTGTTAAGAAGGGATTCCTTAATACAGTCGTTAAAATCAAGCAGGAATTTGACACGCTTAATCGCGGTGGCGTGCGCCTCAATATTAATGTTGATTTGAAATCCAAAGTAAAAATCAATGCCGTACATATAGTTGGCAATGAGCAAATCTCTGAATCAGTGCTAAAGGGAAAACTCAAGAAAACGAAAGAGCATCCGCGCATCACATTGCACCGTAAAATTATTGGAGAAGCAATAACACTGACACCCCGAAAATTCAAAGCTGCCTTAGACTCCAGCAGGCATGTAAGCTGGCGAGATATAAAAGAGTTTATGTCAGAGCATATCAAGGTTAATGTATTTGCAGGTTCAAAATTCATTCGTTCTGATTTTGAAGATGACAAAAAACGAATGGTGGAATATTTTAATTCACAAGGCTTTCGTGATGCGGAAATCGTATTCGATACACTCACCCGCTATGATGATAAAAATATAGACGTATTGATTAAGGTGTATGAAGGAAGAAAATACTATTTCAGAGACATTACCTGGGTTGGTAATTATTTGCACAGTGCAAACACCCTCAATAAAATTCTTGACATAAAAAAGGGTGACGTATACAACAAAGAGTTGATTGATAAGAAAACCACCTTTAATCCAAAGGGAGCCGATATCAGCGGCTTGTATATGGATGATGGTTATCTGTTTTTCCAGGTTGTGCCTGTAGAAGTAGCTGTGGTTGGCGACTCCATCGATATTCAAATGCGTATCAGGGAAGGCGATCAGGCCACCATCGATGAAGTGATCATCAGTGGAAACGAGCGTACCAATGATCATGTTATTCGAAGAGAGTTAAGCACAATCCCTGGCAATAAATTCAGAAGATCAGATTTGATTCGCACACAGCAGATGCTTTCACAGATGGGATACTTCAACCCACAAAAAATTGATCAGGACATCCGACCAAACATGGCAGATGGAACGGTGGATATAGAATGGAAAGTAGAAGAACAATCCAATGACCAGATAGAATTATCCGGTGGATGGGGAGGATTCTACGGTTTTGTAGGCACAGTGGGTTTATCATTTAATAACTTCTCTCTGAGAAACGTTCCTAACTTCTCGAAATGGAAACCACTGCCTGTAGGTGATGGCCAAAGACTATCATTGCGGGCGCAGGCAAACGGAAGATCTTTCCAGAGCTACAGTTTATCATTTACTGAACCATGGTTGGGTGGAAGAAAACCAAATTCATTAACAGTTAGTTTGAATCGCTCGATTTCACGTCTTGCCAATCAAAGCTTTGAGTTTACTGACAATACATCACTCAAGCAAGGTGGAATTACTATCGGTCTTGGACGAAGATTAGAGTGGCCCGATAATTACTTCCTGCTTACCAACTCACTTTCATTCCTGCAATATCAATACAGCAACTATTTTCAATCTGCTACGCTGCCTCCAATTGGTAAAACGAATGAAATCATGTTCAACACAACATTGTCGCGAAATAGTATTGACAATCCGATGTATCCAGCTAGTGGAGCAACTATCTCGCTTAGCCTGAGCTTAACACCACCGTATTCATTATGGCGCGACCCATCATACTATGATGATATTGATACCCGATATAAGTGGACCGAGTTGTACAAATGGATGTTTGATGCCAAGTATTACATTAAATTAATAGGCAGCAGCAAGCCAGATGGCAGAAGCCTGGTGTTAGAAACCAAAATGCACTTTGGCTTTATCGGAACATATAATAAGGATTTAGGCCCTGGTCCATTTCAGCGGTTTATGATGGGTGGTGATGGTTTGGCGGGTGGCTTTAATTCATTTGTGTTAGGTCAGGAGATAATTGGTTTACGCGGCTATCCAAACAATCAAGTAACACCTCCACTATACGCGCTGCGCAACCAGCAACAGCTTATTGGAATTGAAGGAGGTATCGTATATGACAAGTTTGGATTGGAATTGCGTTATCCAGTTGTAACCGGTCAATCAGCCACGATTTATGGGTTCTTATTTACGGAAGGAGGAAACAACTGGAATAATTATCAGGAATTTAATCCGTTTGATATGTATAAATCTGCTGGTGTCGGTGCCCGTATTTTCATGCCTGCCTTTGGTCTGATAGGACTCAACTGGGCTTATGGATTTGACAGGTTGCCTGGAGCTCCGGATATAAGCGGATCACAATTCCACTTTACAATAGGCCAGCAATTGAGGTAAAATATGCGATATTCTATAGCTACCCTGCTCATTCTATTTTCTGGCCTTAATTTTGCCAATGCTCAGAAGTTCGGATATTTCGACTCAGAGTTTGTGCTCAGTAAGATGCCTGAGTATGGAAAGGCACAAAGCGAAATAGAACAGCTGGCAGCAACCTGGCAGAAGGAAATTGAAGAGATGCAACAAAAAGTAGATGCGCTATACCGCACCTACCAGGCTGAACAGGTATTGCTAACGGAAGAGATGAAGAAGGAACGGATGGATGAAATAAAGAAGAAGGAAACAGAACTTAAGGACTATCAGAAAAAAGTATTTGGATATGGAGGTCTTTATTTTTTGAAAAAACAGGAATTGATTAAACCTTTACAGGATAAAATATTTGATGCAGTAGAAAAAGTAGCAAAATCCAACCGACTGGCATTTGTTTTTGATAAATCAGCTGAATTAGTGATTGTCTATACAGATCCAAGACATGACTATACAGATTTTGTGCTTGAAGAATTAGGATTAGGCGACCCCAACGATAAAGTGAAATAAAAATTTATAAACAAACGTGAATTGAAATGAGAAAGGTTCTATTACTTCTATTATGTGCATTTGCGGTGAGTGCACAGGCACAGGAAATACAAAAGATCGGGTATGCCGATTGGGAATATATTTTCAGCCAGATGCCGGAATTCAAACAAATTGATGCGGATCTAAAAACACATCAGACACAACTTGAAAACCAGTTAAAAGCAAAATATCAGGATTATGAAGCTAAGGTAAAGGCTTATCAGGGCATGCCTGCAACTACGCCCGATGCAATTCGTGCTGATAAAGAAAGAGAATTAGCTGGGTTACAGGAAAGCATTCAGAAGTTTCAACAAGATGCTGAAACATCTTTGCGTAACAAACAAACCACATTGATGGATCCTGTCTTCAAAAAAGTAGGAAAAGCAATTGAAGATGTTGCCAAAGAAAATGGTTATTCATTCATCATCAATCCGCAAATTGTGGGAGGTGGAGACGTGTTATTATACAATGATGAAAAGTATAATATTTCAAACCTTGTATTGAAGAAACTTGGTGTAACACCGAGCCCCGTTACTAATAAATAATCAAAGCCTTTCTAAAACAAAAAGCCCCGACTCGGGGCTTTTTATTTTAAGATACTTTTGTTCGAAGGAAATCTGCGGTGTATCCCTTCCCCTTTTTTACCATCTCTTCTGGAGTTCCCTCAAAAAGCAGTTGCCCACCTTTTTTCTCTCCACCCTCTGGCCCTAAGTCAATGATCCAGTCGGCACATTTAATTACTTCCAGATTATGTTCGATAATAATTACAGAATGACCCTGATCAACTAACGCGTTAATAGCCTTTAATAATTTAGTGATATCATGAAAATGCAACCCGGTGGTGGGCTCATCAAAGATGAAGAGAATATTACCTGACGCATCAGAATTATTTTTACCAAGAAATGAAGCTAATTTCACGCGCTGAGCTTCACCACCCGACAATGAATTCGAAGACTGACCGAGCTTAACATAACCAAGCCCTACTTCAAATAAGGGTAGTATCTTTTCATATACTGCCTTCTTATCTTTAAAAAAATCCAAGGCTTCTTCCACTGTCATGTCTAGCACATCGAAAATATTTTTGTCTTTGTGCGTAACTTCCAATACTTCTTGCTTGAATCTCTTTCCATGACAACTTTCACATTTTAGAAAGATGTCAGCCATAAATTGCATTTCAATTTTAATCTCACCTTCACCTTCGCAGGTATCGCATCGGCCTCCTTCTACATTGAATGAAAAATGAGATGGTTTATACCCTCTCTGTTTGCTTAGCGGTTGCTCTGAATATAAGTTGCGAATGGCGTCATAAGCTTTTACATAACTGATGGGGTTAGAGCGCGAAGACTTTCCGATAGGATTTTGATCGACAAATTCAACCTGCGTAACTTTTTTAATGTCTCCTTCTAACTTGTCAAATTTACCCGGGGTTTCTGCCACCGTGCCACTCAACCTTCCTATAGCAGGATAAAGAATTTTTTTGATAAGTGTAGACTTGCCTGAGCCACTTACACCGGTAACAACGGTTAGCGTCCCTAATGGAATTTTAACAGTAAGATTTTTAAGATTGTTTTCGCGAGCTCCTTGAATGAGTAGATAGTCTTTCCATTTTCTGCGCTGAGCCGGTATTTTTATTTTTTCTATTCCCAGCAGGTAATTGATTGTATGCGAAGTAAGTTTTTGATTAGCATTCTTAAGTAGCGCATTTATTTCGCTATGTGTTCCCTGGAAAACCAATTGACCGCCATGCGCCCCGGCATCTGGACCAATATCGATGATTTGATCTGCAGCTCGCATTATCTCCTCTTCATGCTCAACAACAATAACTGTATTTCCTAAATCACGAAGTGATTTCAATACTTCAATCATGCGTGCGGTGTCACGCGGATGTAATCCTATACTTGGCTCATCCATGATATACATGGAACCAACCAGCGCACTGCCGAGCGAAGTGGCAAGCTTAATGCGCTGAAACTCTCCACCCGATAAGGTAGAAGTAACCCGGTTTAAAGTTAGATATCCAAGGCCAACCTGAACTAGATAATCAAGACGTGATTTTATTTCAGTTAAAATTCTATCTGCAACCTTTTTCTCGTAATCAGGCAGCTGAATTTTGATAAAGAATGCATACACCTCTTCTATTGGCATGAGTACCAGTTCGGTAATGGAGGTGTCTGCAATTTTTACATACGATGCATCTTTACGCAATTTCGTACCCCGGCAATCCGGACAGGTGGTCCTTCCCCTGTATCTGGAAAGCATAACACGATATTGTATTTTATGAGTTTTTGATTCGAGGTATTTGAAGAAATCGTGAAGGCCATCAAAGTATTCGTTTCCGTTCCAAACCAGATCTCGCTCTTTTTGAGTCAGCTCACTGTAGGGTCTGTGTATAGGAAAGTCAAATTTAATTCCGTTTTTAAGCAATGGCTTCAACCATTCGCTCATGACTTCACCTCTCCATGGTGCAATTGCACCTTCATAGATTGATAAACTTTTATCGGGAATAACAAGTTCTTCGTCAATGCCAAGAATTTTTCCAAAACCCTCACACGTCTGACAAGCGCCAAATGGATTATTAAAGCTAAAGAAATTAACAGAAGGCTCGGTAAAAGTCATTCCATCCAGTTCAAACCGATCTGAAAATTGAGTTTTATGACCATCTTCTGTATATACTACACAATCCCCATGGCCTTCAAAAAAAGCTGTTTGAACAGAATCTGATAACCGATAGGTAAGATCTTCGTCATTCGCATTCACTGCTGCGCGGTCGATAAGAATCTCAAGCTGGTTTGTTAAGGTTGTTACTTTCGTTTTATCCTTTATGCTTGATTTTTTTTCCTTTACTGAGGTGTTTTTTATTTCAACCAATGCTGGTGAAAGCATTTCTTCAATGAACTTCATTTCACCATTAACCAGTATTCGGGTGAACCCTTTGCTCAACAGGAGGCTTAGTTCATCCGTCTGGTTTCGGCCTTTGGTAATTTTAAGCGGACTTGCCACCATAATGCGAGTGCCCGATTTCTGTTTATTTATAAAATTTACTACATCGGTTACGGTATCTCGTTTCACCTGTTTGCCACTTATGGGTGAATAGGTTACTCCAATTCTGGCAAAAAGAAGTTTCAGGTAATCATAAATTTCTGTAGAGGTACCAACAGTAGAGCGTGGATTACGCGTATTTACCCGCTGCTCGATGGCAATAGCAGGTGAAACACCTTTTATATAATCTACTTCAGGCTTTTCCATGCGCCCCAGAAACTGGCGTGCGTAAGAACTTAAACTTTCCACATACATTCGTTGTCCTTCCGCGAAAAGTGTGTCGAATGCCAATGAAGATTTACCAGAGCCTGAAAGTCCTGTAATAACTACAAATTTGTTTCGGGGTATTGCGACACTTAAATTTTTTAAATTATTGACGCGTGCCCTTTTAATAATAATAAATTCTTTAGGGTCAAGGTCTTCCAGGTGTGAGTCGTCAACGTGCTGAGTCATGAGCGTGTGCAAAAATAGATAATACGGGTGCGTTGTCCTACTCAGGTATTACAATACACTTAGAGTTTAAGTTTATGTGATTGATTAAAACAAAAACACCATCTGTACAGATGGTGTTTTCAATATTCAGTTATTCTTTGAATTAATTGTCGAAATCCGGTTCGTAGCTGGCTTCTTTGCCTCCCTCGTCACCGTCATCATAATCTCCTGAGTTATCAAAATCATCATCACTTCCGCCTCTCATATCATCATCATCTTCAAACTCCTGCTTAGCGCCAGATTCTACATCATAACCGCCTTCGCTGTTTTTAGTTGCGGGCACTTTTACTAGATAGACTGAATCATCAGTTTCGAGAGGAAACACAAATATGGGCTCCTTTTTTGCGTTATTGATACGCGTGATACTTGATTCATACCCATTTGGGTATTGCTCGTGTAACAGTTCTTTTAAGTCATCTGTTAAGTTTTCCAGACTTTTTATTACTCGTTTCTTTGCTACTGCCATACTATTTTAAAATCGGGTTCAAATACCACAAGAAATTTTGTTGAAGGCAAGATTTTTTTGAAAAATTTTTGCACTTAAGGAGAATCTTTCTACTTTTCACTTCACAAACATTCCATTTAACCCACATACTATCGAGCAAGACTTCTACGTTACCTAAACGCAAGAAAGATGATTGACAAAAGATTCAGCGACAGCCATTTGGTTGAGCTCTATCAAAACGGTAACGAAGAGGCGTTCGAGATGCTACTTCTTAGACACAAATCGCGTATTTATACGGCTATTTACCTGATAGTAAAAGATCGTTATGAGGCAGAGGACCTGCTTCAGGATACTTTTATTAAGGCAGTAAATACAATAAAGAGCGGCCGATATAATGAGGAGGGGAAATTTTTACCCTGGATTTGTAGAATTGCTCATAACCTTGCCATTGATCGGTTTCGAAAAAATAAGCGCTATCCTGAAATAGTGCTTGAAGACGGCAGCCGGGTTTTTGACTCCCTTCAGTTTTCTGAAGAGTCTTATGAAGCGAAACAAATGATTCGGGATTCTAAATCACGGCTACGTGATTTAATTAAAGAATTGCCAACCGAGCAGAAGCAGGTACTCATTATGAGACATTTTCTGGATATGAGCTTCCAGGAAATAGCTGACCGCACCGGGGTGAGCATCAATACTGCATTGGGAAGAATGCGGTATGCACTTATTAACCTGAGAAAGAAAATGACTAAAAACAATATTGCCTATGATCAAAACCTTTACCCGAAACGACCTGATCAGGTTTCTGTACCAAGAAACTTCCGAAGAGGAGACGAAGGAGATTAATAATGCACTTCTTTGTGATAGTGAATTGCAAGCACAGTATAACGAGCTAAATGCAGTTCAAAAATCAATCACTGAAGCAAAATTAGAACCTTCTGCAACCACGATTCAAAACATATTGAACTATGCGCGAAGCAGCGAGAGTTTAAGAAATCTGTAAGGAATGCAATGCTATTCAGCTCACTTGAGTAGCGTATAGTAATTGTTAGAAAAAACGATCGTCTTTAAGTGCGGTTGCGTATGTATATGCTTAACGCTTCCGCGGGATTGAGAACCATTAATTGGTTTATATCTGAATCGTTGAATCCATTTTTCTTTAATCGCGGTATCAATTCTTTAAAAATATTGGTGTAGCCTTTGAATTCTCCACCCTTGTCTTCATCAGGTTTATACCAGCCGGCATCGTGTGAAATTAACACCCGATTGAGAAGCCCTTCGTTTTTTAGCTTAACAATTGAGTCAGTATAATTATCAAAGTCACCCCAGCCAATTCCATCCAGACTTACCCAAGCGCCTGCTTTGGCTGCTTTTATCAAATTAGTTTTATCTTCTTCAGCTTGTGCGTGCACCCATACAAATGCATCTGCCTTTACACCCTCTTTTTCTAATATTTCAAGCTGGGCAAAAGCTGCTTTTGCCGGGCCTGTATGAGAGCATATGGTTAAACCAGTTTTAAGATGTGTAAGCGCAGCAGCTTTTACGAGTTTTGCATCTATTTCGACTAAGGGAAAATTTGCATCAACACTAATTTTAATAAAACCCGGTTTGATTGCAGTGCCCTCAATTCCGTTCTCAAACTCATTTATCCATCGTGCCGCTAATTGTTCGGCTGTTTCGTGAAAGGCCCAGGCGGGGAGGTACTTCTTATTTACTGCTCCGTAATATCCTGTATTGGTTATGATGTTCAAGCCACTCTTAGCTGATAACATTTTTAATAATAAAACATCACGACCGAGAAATGCCGGGGTGCAATCAAAAAAACTTTTTATACCTGCTTGCCGCACTTCCTGCAAATAGGGTAATACCTTTTCTGCAACTTCGTCTCTGTTCCAACGGCTATAATTTGTTTTGTCTGCCCCAATGAAATCCACCAGAATATGTTCGTGTATTAACGCTGAGCCAAGTTTACTTTTTTCAATGGGTCCATTAACCGTATAGATAAGTCGCTTTTTCTTTTTCCAACCAAGTAAAAAAATTGATAATGTGGATAGCAGAAAACCCCTTCGAGAGACAGACATAGAGCAATTATAGTTTTCGAATAGAAATATTCTTCCAACGAACTTTTACACCACCACCATCATGAATTTGAAGTGCGATTTTTCCGGAGCGCTCACCAATTTTCTCATCATCCAGGGTAATCATTTCAACATCGTTTAACCAGGTGGTTACTTCATTGCCCTTCACGCGTATTTTCATTTTGTTCCATTCACCTTCTTTTAAAACCTTTTCTTTGTCGGCAGTAGGTTGTATTAACCAACCACGACCATATGATTCATAGATACCACCGCTGTGATTATTCAATGGAGCAACTTCCGCCTGCCAGCCGTTTACAATGATGCCATCAATCTGTGAATGAAAGAAAACCCCACTGTTTCCGTTCGACTCCTGCTTGAACATCAGCGTAAGCTCAAAGTCTTTGAATTCTTTTTCAGTGGCGAGGTAGCCATATTGCTTATCGGGCCCGCTTTCGCAAATGAGTTCACCTTTTTGAACATACCATTTTTCAGTGCCATGTATTTTCCAGCCCTTTAGGTCTTTGCCATTAAAAAGTTTTTCAGGTTTCTGGGCATATCCAAAGTTGAAAAGGCTGATACAAAGAATGATTGATAGAATTTTCATGGTTGTGTTTTTTAGTATTTCAAAAATAGTAAATATTTAAGGCTGATCGGATCAAAATATTAGCTGAGTAAGGTTGTGTTATTGATTCTCCATCAGCATTTTAAAACACCACAGGAGGGCGGTGCAATTCGTTCCTATTATCTCGCGAAGGCATTGGTGGATGGTGGTGCGCAGGTTTCTGTGATAACTGCGCATAACAAGAAAGCACTGGAACATAAAAAGATTGAAGGCATTGAAGTGTTATACCTGCCTGTTGCATATGAAAATAGTTTTGCTTTTGCCGCACGAAGCTGGTCTTTTATGAAATATGTGTGGGGTGTAATTAAAGTGAGCAGTCGTTTTAAGCACGTAGATTATTGTTACGCAATTTCGGTGCCTCTTACGGTGGGCCTGGCTGCCCAATGGATAAAGAGACGACATCACGTTCCATTTATT